>NZ_CP017770.1:4318697-4627176 GCF_001857945.1 Paenibacillus crassostreae | reverse complement strand
GAACACTTAAGTAAGCTGATACAGGAGCAATCGACTCATCGATTTTGGTTACTGTCTTAGCATCCACTGTATTGTATAACTGCCATCCCAACATCCCGATAACTTTGTCTCCAACTTTGTATAGATCCGATTTCGATTCCACAATTTCTCCGACAATCCCACCGGCAATCACTTCATTAAGCTGGAAAGGTGGAATATACGATTTGGCATCACTCATTCTTCCACGCATGTAAGGATCTACCGATAAGTACAAAGTACGTACAACAACCTGTCCATCTTGTGTATTAGCTACTGGAATTTCTTTAAACTCAAAATTTTGTTCTGTTGGCAAACCTACAGGACGTGAAGTTAACAAGATTTGTTTGTTTTTGAATTGTTGGTTCATATGATCACTACTCCATTTAATTTAATTTGTGTTACCGCCTTTATTTCATTACCCTAAAACTATATAACCACATTTCATGACTATCGCAATTCTATTATCAAATAGTTATAAAACTTTCAAACTCATTGAAAAATAATGGGTTTCCGGACATATTATAACCTGTCCAAGAAACCCGGTAAAAATTCGACAATCGTATCTTCTCGAAGCTGACTGAACTTATTCTGACCCATTCGTGTGACACTTATTAAATCAGCTTCATACAAAATCTTGAGATGATACGACACATTAGATTTATCCATCCCCATGGATTCGCCGATGGACCCACATGTGTTGTTATCCCGATCATCTTTTAAAGAATATTGTTCGATAGTCATAAAACTATTGTTTTCCTCTAAAATAAAAAAGTCAACTCATCTAAGAAATACTCTCCTTCCAATATTAGTCTGTGACAGATGTCCAAAGAAAATAAGTTATAGACTGAAAAATAAAGTGTTAGACTGTCGTGACCTCATTGAGCTAATGGGCAGTTTTTCTAACTGGAGTTGAATGTTGTTATTCTACTTTCAATATTATATAATGAGTAAAAACTCATTCATTAAAAAGGAGCGAATTGTTTGCCGCGTAGCAAGGAACAGTTTGAAGAAATGCGCAATGCCACTAGGGAAAAAATTCATTCAGCTGCGATGCAGTTATTTGTTCATCAAGGTTTCGGCTCGACGAATGTTCAAGATATCGCGGATACAGCTGGCATTAGTATTGGACTTCTGTATCGTCATTACAAAACGAAGGATCAGTTATTTAACGAATTGGTTGACTACGCGGTTGAAGGATTGAATCGTAATATTACTTTCTTTGAAACCGATCAATCCCCTAAAAAGTTAATGGCACAGTTTTGTCGACGAAGTCTACACGGACATGATCAATGGGGAGGAACTAACCCATCTACTGATCCTTATTAATCAATCGCTATTAGCTGGATCTGCCACAGCCTCAAAACATTATGAAGAAATCCTCCAGGTAAATGCCAGGCTGCTTGATTCTACGGCACAGCTCATTCGCAAGGGCCAGCAGCTTGGGGAATTTTACTCGGGTGATGCGCAGGAAATGGCTGTCCTTTTTTATGCATCGATTCAGGGTTTGGCTCAGATGAAAGTATTACTAAAGAGCAACTTTACCATGCCCTCACCAGCTATCCTCACCGCATTTCTATTGAAGGAAAGGAAGTGACCATGCCATGATTAACGTGTTTAGAGCTGATCAAGCAGAATTTGATGTGAGGCGAGGAATATCTGAAATATTCGCAGAGGGATTCACACAGTGGCTTGGGTTTTTCTCTAAGGATCCGAAAAGGATTGCTGCAGCGTTCGCCCATATCTTCGTTTTGGACCAATTTTATGTGGCTTTATACAAGGGGCAAGTGGTCGGAATGGCTGCTTGTACGGATGGAACTTCACTTTCGGTTAAACTGGATAAAAAGGAACTTCGCAAACATTTAGGCTTTTATAGAGGCACTATGGCCGGTATTTTCTTGAAAAAAGAATTTGAAACTCCCTTTGTTCATCCTTCACCTGCTGTAGGCTCCATTGAATTTGTAGGGACGGCCGCCGAATTCAGGGGCAAGGCGTTGCTTCGCAAATGATTCGTCATATTCTTGAGCATACACCATATGAGGTTTATTTGATTGAAGAAGTCGCCGATACCAATATTCCAGCCATGAAACTCTATTCTAAATTAGGTTTTGAAGAATACAAACGCAGGCAAATACCAATTAAACGGGCAAAGAAAATCGGGATCAATTACCTTGTATCATTGAGATATAGTATGCCTATGACTCCTTCCTTTTCTAATCTGACAGTCATTTGAGATACGCCACCTTTAGTAAAGATGGGTTTTAAGCTCTATCACTCGGCCCTGAAGTAACTTCGCTAATTCCCAAATAATGGTGTTCTATCGCTTTTAATTTGTCATCTAATTCATAAACAAGTGGTATACCCGTTGGAATGTTCAGATCTGCAATGCCGTCTGATGGGATATCATCCGGATATTGAACAAGCTCGAATGGTATTGCCATGTGCAGATATAATAACATTCTGATTAGCCAGAATTGAAGTCTTTATGACGTTATGCCAGTAATTCAGAACTCTTCCCTCTGTTTCCGCCAGATTTTCAGTCAAGGGAATCAGATCGACTATATCTTTGTATTTGGGATTAGAACCATCGTATCTCTTATCACTCTGTTCAAGTGCAGGTGGTCTTACGTCAACAGACCTCCTCCAGAGATCAACTTGCGCTTCGCCATATTTGGCAGCCGTTTCGGCTTTATTTAAACCTTGTAATGCACCATAGTGCCTCTCATTCAGCATCCATGATTTATGTACAGGAATCCACATTAAATTCATCTCATCTAGAATATCCATAAGGTTCTTATAGCTCGTTTGAGAACAGACGTATAGGAGTTGGATGTGTCTGCTGAATTCTCTTCCTTGAAAACACTCCGGCAGATCAGGGGAGCGTTAGCGATTGCAGTGGGAACATGGTGTTAAATGATGTCAGCGCCTTCTTCGAATTACCTACAAATTTTTCTTGCAATCTTAAACTATCGTTACCCGTTTAATGAGGTTATCAAACACGCTTTAAATGCGTATCTTTAAAATTTGTAGGATATTTCAATCCATAACCTACCATCCTATCCATTCCAATATGAGAAGACAATATTAAACCTAACGCTAAAACAAGTTGGCTTGATAATAACAATCCGCAGATGATAACTAATATTGCTAAGGTGTATGTGTGTATTAAATTATAGAGTATAGCCCCCACCTTATTATTAATTAGATATCCCATCATTGATACATCTGGAGCCAATAACAAAACGAAAACAAAACCCAACTAAACTGAAAATAGAGTAAAATAAAGACTAAACAATAAGACCGCAAGCCCTCTAAATGCAAAGTATTTTATTCATGTAGTTCCACTCCATTCTTTTTGGTCATCGTTCAATAATCTACATTTGTTTAGAATATCCTTCTAACAATAGTGCCCGTTAGTTGAATACATATGGTTTTAAAAAGTTTAATGTATTGCGCTGATTTCCGATAACGTTCGTGTATTCACGACATCCCACCAACTTAAGGCTACCCAGCAGCCGGCCGTGGTGCGGATGTATCCGCAGAAACCACTCTCCTGCCGATTGCTTCTCGCGGACCGAGGGTCGCTAGGCCCGAAGCGTGAATATGATGTTATCGGATGTCCCTGACCTCTCGATAATCTTGCAAATATTAATCCTTCCTATCCCATACCACGATGAATAGCGTTGCTAATGGTCCAATTAATAATGAAATTAAAAACCAATTAAGCCCACTTCTATTCCTTTCCTTGTGCTAATCCTGCATTAATTAATGCAAGTGTTCCCCAGCCAACGGTGAACCCACTATTAATATTAATCCATCAAATAATTATTCTCCTTAATTATTATGAATTAATAGGCTTTGCTAGGTCCGGCCTTTTGATGGTATCTGTTGCTGTTCAACCCTTCGAATTTTACTAGCAAATCATTCGTTTCTTAGGTAACTTTTATATTGATTTTCTATTTATAGACTGTGGGGACTCGGCCCAGTTAATCTTACGTATCGCGACCTCCTGTATCATACGTGAAATGTGTAGTCGTGATTTTTCATTCCCTTTGCATTAATAATTGCACTTTTTCTGTTTTCAACCAATTAGGGATTTCCGATAATATTTGGCATTCCTGACGTTCAAGCAGCTTAAGTGACCATAGGAACGGATTGTCAGACTTAGCTGGTTTGTACGCAGTACCCTCTTCTTCGAAATGCTAGAGAAATCTAATAGTACGTGCACCAAAAAACCTTATTAGCCTGATCTTTAATTTCAGAAACCTCTATAAAAATAATCCTAATATCAATATTATTTCTACCAATAAATTTGTCTTCATCAACATTATAGTACTGGTATAAAACCACTTTATACTTCCCGTTATTTATTTTTTATTTGGTTTTTCTCGCAATTATCATCTGGGACTTCTTCATCTTCAAATTGAGCAGCCATAGTTAAACAATCATAATCTACAATGTAAAGTTTGTTGGTTGTAACACTAATATATCCTTCTGCCTTCCTAAAGTAATTTTCATCAGTTATTTCTAAACCTATTCCTACATCTATATTCCATGAATGTTCGATTCCCTTATTTGTCATCTGGTATACTAAATTACTTCGTTTATCATTTCATTACTAAAATGATTTAATAGTTCAATCAACTCCCAGTCTTCATTAACAAAAGATTTATAATCCTGAGCGTTCACTAATCCAATAAAATTTGTATCACCGAACTTTAAACTTATATTCATATAAAGATATCCTTTCATTGAATCATCATAATTAACTAGGTTATTGCGTATAACGTTTGGCATTCCTGACGTTCAAGTGGCTCCGACACTTAGCCAGTTGGATGTGTCGCCTGATTTCCTCCATCCAGGCGACCTAGGAGCGTATGCGACGCAGCTAAAATGCATTGTTATATAAAATGCATTGTTATATGATGTCGGCCCACTTTGAATATACTCATAAAAGCTCTTTCATAAATGCTACTCGTGAGTAGTCTGGTCTAAAAAAGTCTTTTTCGTATTTAATCTCCGTGTATCCAATCGACCTATAAAACCTTATAGCCTCCTCATTACCTGGATGTCCTAATGTTTACAAAGCTACCTTGTTCATACCACGATCTCTAACTCTATCACACAAAATATGTAGAAGTTGTTTTCCAATCCCTTTCCTTTGGTGTTGGCTAGATACGACAACACCCACAATTTCGTATAATTTTAACTCAACATTGTATAAATATCCTGCATGCCCAACAACTTCATCGTCAATTGTGGCTACCCAGTATTCTGAATCGTTCTGTTCCTTCAAGTACTTGCTCCATCGTTCAGGGTAATAATTGATAATAAATCTTGGGAACTGTAATGAGTAATGTTCCATTAAACTTCGAATCGTTTCAGTATCTATCTCTTCAATTCTTCGGTATTCTATCAATCATGCGCCTCCAGATCTATCTCGGTTTTTATTGCCGATCTTTCATATAACGTTTCCGCATTCACGACGTTCAAGCAGCTTAAGGACCGTAGGTCCGGGTGGCTCCACCACTTAGCCGGTTGAATGTGTCCGGTGAATCCACTTCCCCGAATTGCCTCTTCCGGACCAAGGGATGGGCTTATACCGGCTCGCAGCGTTAAATGCGATGTTATATGATGTGCGGTTCCTCTCCGAAATTCTTAAACAATTTATTTATATTTATTCTTTAAGTTAATAGTAATTTCATTTCTATCTAATATAAACACTGCTTTATGTCTTTCATACTGTTTTTGTGTTACGTAAGCAAAATCTCCATAAATTCTTGGAAAGTCAAGATAAGTAACTACTTTATTTTCTTTCGAGAAGACCAACAAATTAATTGAATCACTTTCAGATATGTTAGTATCAATGTTTTTGATTCCCCTAATATCTTTAATTTGATCAATTGAACTGTACGGTGTAAGAAGATAAAGAGTATCCCATTCGAAATTTGTTATCGAATCAAAAGAAAACTCACCATTATCTTCAACCTTCTTAAAACTCTCCTTTAGTTCACTAGCTGATAGTAACTTTTGATCTTTATCCAAACTAAGAAGAGTAACTAAAACTGAAACAAGCAAAACAGTAATTAACGTTGTAATTAAAAATGTTCTCTTCATTTTTTTAATCCTTTCAATAAATTAACCGCATTTCAGATAACGTTTCCGCATTCACGACGTTCAAGCAGCTTAAGGACCGTAGGTCCGGGTGGCTCCACCACTTAGCAGGTTGGATGTGTCACCTGATTCCACTTCTCAGATAATCCCCCATGGCGACCGAGGAGCGATAGCGACGACGTAGGAATGTTTTGTTACCTGAAGTATCTGACTCCTCCGAGTTACCTTTCATGTCACAACAACAGTTTTACTTTTGTTTAGATCCTAGTTTAAAAAGCAAAAATTGAAATAATGTTTGAAAGAAAAGAAAAATCATAGCACCTATAATTGAAATAGAAATGTAGTTAATGATACCATCAAGTCTAAAAAAGAAAGCGGAAATTATAATGCCACTGATAACACCCAGAAATAAGTAAGACAATACAATTATTAGGATTCCTTTAATCCCTTTTATATTGAATTTACTTAAGATTATACTATCAATCATAGGAGATAAGATTACACCTAATATTATAAAAATAAAAAAGAATGGAACAAAATTAAATGCAATAAACCACTAAAAGAATTATACCCTACGTTATAAAGTCTTTCGGATAGTGGTGTGTAGGTTTTCCAAGAGCCATACAATGTAAATGCAATAGTTGAAACAATAGCAGCTATAATTTTTATGAATATATATTTGTAACCGTTTAAGTACATTTAAAATCCTCTTTTCTTTCTCTATTTCCCCATCTTGCCTATCACCATCATGATGGAATTAACTAACAGTCTCCAAAAATCAGTTTTTTCTTGTCTTTCATATCATTGATATCACTTGGCTTTGATTTATTCTTCTTTATGTGTTTCTATCTCTTTTCGAAATGCCTCTATGCTGATTTCAAAACTGCTTTTTCTTTAGATCTTTCGCTTCTATTCTTATCCTTTACCTTTTGTTCATTATTGCTTCCTGTTCTTCACTATCATCGATTCTTTAATGCCCTTCATATGTCACTATCCCAGATATTTCAGGTAACGTTCGTGCATTACCGACGTCCAAGCTGCTTAAGTGACCGAAGGAAACGGGTCATCAGACTTAGCTGGTTGAATGTATCGCTTGAGTATACTCCTTGAAATACTTCTGGCGATCAAGGGCGAATGCCCGCAGTAGGAATGTGGTGTTATCGGATGTCTGCGACCTCCTGATTTCTCTTACAATTGTTTAATCATTCTAATTTATATCCTTTTAAAAATTGTTCCATTAATTCATTTGAGACACTAATTGCTTCTAATCTACTACTAGCTGGCACTGTTATCATTTGACCATTTTCTGCCCCCAAGCCGTACCACCATTTCCATTTAATTGATTTTGGTCTGAGACTAATATACTCACCTTATTGAAATCGTTATTTATAAATATTGAACCATATTGATAAATATCAGTACCCGCTACTCCACCATTCTCTTTGAATTCAAAAATATGATAGCTCATCACACCCCAACCATCATTTGTAAATATTATATTTAGTTTTCTCTGATCTACAGGAACTGGAATTTCTTCTCCCTCAATGTCTATAGTGCCAGTAAACCTTCTTTTACCTGAGATACTTTTATATAGCTTTCCTTCAATGTTTACATTTACAAGCTTCTCTGTCTTTTTATGCTCAATACCTAATCTATATTTCACACCTTGTGCGTTTAAATTAATTTCCTTAGGATATAGATTGATTACAATAACTAATGCTAAGGTAATTAGAAGTATTAGTATAGTAATTAAAGCTATTTTCTTCATTGTAAACTCCTTTTTTCGCAGATTTCCGATAACGTTTGGTATTCCTGACGTTCGAGCGACTTAAGGAGGTGCATAGCACCGGATCGTCAGACTTAGCCGGTCGAATGTGTCGCCTGAATCTATTTCTCCGATATCCCTCTTGGCGACCAAGGAGCGCCAGCGACGACAAAAATGTAATGTTATATGATGGGGATGCCTTCTTTGAGTATACTTAAATAGCTCTCTTTAATATTATTTAACTTTTTTTCATTTTCTGTTTGGATACATGTTTTTAAGTGTGTTATTATATAATTAATAAAGACCAAGTGCTGATACACTTGGTCAGTACAATTGGCTTGGATGGTTTATTCCCTTCTAAGTCGTTCAGGAACTAAAACCCACCTTAGGCTCTTAATCTATGGTGGGTTTTTACTTTCTCTTGTTGTTATTATTAATGTATGTTAAAAGAGCAAGGATAAACATCCCAAATAGGAACATAATCGTTATTGCATCTTTTACTTCCATGGCTTCACCTCCCTTCGAAGGGAAACCATGCCCACCCAAGATTCAATTGTATCTATAGTTTACCTTTATTTCTATTTGCGTACAAGTGTTCTTATATGATTTTATTTATGTATTTTATGATCTTTATACACGGTTTTTAGTCTGCATCCCTTTCATATAACGTTTATGTATTCACGACGTCCATTCACCCTAAGCTGCCAGAGTCGTGCGTCTAGCACGATCTCAGCCGGCCGCGATGCGGTTGGGTGAATGGATGTGTCCCGGCAATCTCATCCCGACTTAACTCCCGGACCGAGGCGGCTTGTCCTCAGATGCGTGAACACATTGTTATAGGAAGGTCATGCCTTCTTCGAGTTAACTTTTAGTTACTTTCTATGAGTCCATTCTATTAAATTAATTGCATTTCCATCTGGATCATAAATATCAAAATCAATATGGTCATTCCAATCTGAAGCCCACTTATTAATTGGTCCTAAGACAATTCCTTTATTATTAAGTTCTTCATATGCTTCTAAAATGCTGTTACAATACAAATTAAAGATTGGATGTTTTAAAGGTTCACATGATTCTCCAACTTCAATTAAAGTTAGTAGTGTTGATTGGTTTGGAAAAATATAATTAGCTCCTCTACCATCATCCCATTGTTCAATATTACGCAATTGTAAACCAAGCACATCAGAATAAAACGGTAGCGCTCTATCCAAATTACTAACTCGAATAAAAACTGTTCCTAGATCTTGTACTTTCATATGAATAACTCCTCCTAAAATGAATCTTGCTTTTATTTATTTGCCTTGCATGACTTTCCTATAACGTTTGGCATTCCTGACGTTCAAGCAGCTTAAGTGACCGTAGGGAACGGGTCGTCAGACTTAGCTGGTTGAATGTGTCTCCTGATTAATCTTCTCGAAAATCCTTCTAAGCGATCAAGAGCGAATGCCCGCAGTAGGAATGCCGTGTTATCCGATGTTGGACATTCCTCGTATTCTGTTACACTCCAAATTTCCTTCCGTGCTCGAACTTGCTCTTAAAACTTATCTTATGTATTCATTCTCGACTGAATCAAAGAACACCTCAATAACACTTACCATCTCTTCTTGATTACTTCTCTGAAACCCGTTCATGTTCCTGCTTCATTGCCCATCTCGCAGTTTCCTAGACACCGACAATCCTTACCATTCTTAATCTGCATTCAAATCTAATTTGGTTTTAAGCTCTACTGCTAGGTCCCCATACTTTAA
This sequence comes from Paenibacillus crassostreae, assembly GCF_001857945.1. Lineage (NCBI taxonomy): Bacteria > Bacillati > Bacillota > Bacilli > Caryophanales > Paenibacillaceae > Paenibacillus > Paenibacillus crassostreae. The sequence goes on along the minus strand of NZ_CP017770.1, from coordinate 4,617,534 downwards.
TAAATACCGTTCTTGATTCTTTACTTTCAGGCACCTCTCGCTTTTATGTCAGAAAAAAAATATGTTTTAGACTGAAAAATAGAGTGTTAAGACCGGGAAATAAAGTTGTAGACTGAGAAAATAAAGTACTAGACTGTCGAGGGCATTAAACTAACGGGCAGTTTAGCTATAAGACTTTCAAATTTGAGCGCACATCCGGAAACTTCACCGTTGGTTCATGAAGGGATAAAATGTCACCACCATTCGGGTTGGCTTCGTCTTAACCCACCGATGTTTACATCAGATCGCGACCGACATCCAGAAACAGAGGGATCGTGCGCTTTTATTGTTGCGAAAATCGTCTGCAATAAATAAACGCTGCAAACAATGCAAAGTCTGCTTGACATAAAATGCAAAGTAAACTATCCTATAGATGCAAAGTAAACGTTGCAAGGGAGTGGTCACTTGAAGACAAGAATTGCGGAACTGCGTAAGCAGCACAAGCTGTCCCAGGAAGAGCTGGGGCTGATCGTAGGCGTTACCCGGCAAACTATCACCTCCCTTGAAACGGGAAAATATGCGGCTTCCCTTGTTCTTGCCTACAAGATTGCTAAGCATTTTGGACTCGCCATTGAAGATGTTTTTGATTTCAGCGAATTGGAGGAATTGTAATGGACAATTACAAGGTTCAAGTCAAAACTCGCAAGAACGCACTGTCACTGGTAGCTGCTGCCACGCTATTGATCTATGTGGGACTTGTGTTTTACCGCGGTGGTCTGCCCGAATTGCCCAGTTTTATAAAGGGATTTCACACAGGTGCTTTTATCGGCGCTGAATTGTGCTTCGTTTTTTTTATCGCCAAGTACATTAAAGCCAACAAAAATGACGCAGGGCTGAAGAAGTTGTACATCGAGGAGAACGACGAGCGGAGTGGACTGATTATCCACAGTGCCAGCTCACTCAGCATAGTCATGATTCTCGTAGGTCTGGTTATTGCTTCCGTGATTGCGGGTTTCTTCAATCCCTTGATATTCTACACCTTACTGGCTACCCTACTATTTGTTTTGATCGTATTTTTTGCGCTGTGGAAGTATTACTCGAAAAAACATTAAAGGTTAAATCAAAGCGGAAATCGCAAGAACAATCACCGTCGTGCCGTAAAGCTAGATTTGGTGGTTTTACACACTAATCTATCTCTATAGTTTTTTATTCCCCTTGATTGTATTTAAAGCATATTCTGAATAACTGTTAATGATAGAGTATCAACATTTGCAGTCAGTGATAGGAGAACATGATTAAACTAAGGGGACACGATAGTTCAATGAAACAGCGACAGTCTAGGACTTTATTTTCGCGTCCTTTGCTATAGCTGTTTCAATTTCTAGGGTCAGTCTAATACTTTATTTTCTGCTGACATTTCAAAAACATGTTCTTAATCCTCTACTTTCAGGCATCTCTCGTTTCAATTGAAAGGTATTTCATATCTAATTGCATTTCATGTCTTTATTCGCCAAGCACGCTGATCCTAGATCCCTCGAAACCTGAATTTCTTCATGTCTCTTCCCGTTTAAGATGGTAATCTCAACTATCGGCCAAAAATTTCTTTAACTCGTAGTACACTTCGGTCCAATGTTGGATAACGTTTGGCATTCCTGACGTTTATTTCCTTTAGATAGCTCTTATCTTAGGGAAATAAATGTATTGCCTGAATTCACTTCTCTGAAATCCCTCTTGGCGATCAAGGGCGAATGCCCGCAGTAGGAATGTGGTGTTAGCTGATGTCGACCACTTCTTGAGTAATCCCACAAATATTCAGTGTCTTTCCTATGCTTTTAATCAAATCTTTTATTGAATCTTATTCTTCTGTATGATCTGATTCAGCAATACTCGAATTCCATAATACGTTATTAGCATAAACAAGAATCCACTAATACCCATCAGCACCGTTATCCTGTTACTTCTGTTTACTGTCCCAAAAGAGACTTCATTTTGTAAATAATCAGTTTCCTTATAGCTGTCAACTATCTCGGGTATATAATTCTTTGTTAAAAACATACCTCGAACTATTTCCCATCCAAGAAACACTAGAACAATTAGGATTGAGACTATTATTGATTCGATTAATAATCTTTTATTAACCTTCATTAGTGCCCCCGATCAAAATAATTTCTAATTATTGAGTTCTTATAGTAGTTCTTGTTATTAAACCCTTTGGTCGATTTCAACTAACGTTCCTGTATTCTCGACGTCCCACCGACTTAAGCGACCAACGGGAGCGGCCGCGATGCGGTTAGTCGGTGCGGATGTGTCCGCTGAATCCCCCCCTGCCAATCACTTCTCGCGGACCGAGGGTCGTCAGGCCCGAAGCGTAAATATATTGTTGAACTAAACCGCTACGCGGTAGCTTTTTAAATCCTACAATCCTTACTGCCATTTTACCACGCCTTCCTTTATTATCTAGTAAAAAAAGGAAGGTGTGTTATCTATGCAAGATTGGATTCAATCCATGACAATTTCAATGGAGTTACGTGGATTTGCCAAAAGCACTCAAAGAATGTATTTAGCTCATATGAAACGTTTCTATTTATTTTGTGGTAAGCCTCCTGCATCCGTTGGGTACGATGAAGTTCGAGCTTTTCTTCATCATGCCATTAAAACGAAGAAACTCAGTTCTGCCTACGTGAATTCTGCTTATGGCGCCATCAAGTTTTTTTACCAATCTGTGCTTTTTCGCGAATGGAATATGCTGCATATTCCGAGAGTGAAGAAGAAATTTTTTCTCCCCACCATACTGACGTTCCAAGAAGTTTGCCAGATCCTCGATGCTACCCGCAATCTCAAGCACAAAACCATTTACTCGGCAGGTCTTCGCGTGAGCGAAGTGGCTCATCTGCAATTGACAGACATTCATAGTTCAGACATGCGCCTTTTGGTTCGTCAAACCAAAGGGGGTAAGGATCGTTACTCCATTTTATCCAACCATAATCTTCTGCTACTTCGTCAATATTGGAAGGCTTATCGCTCTTCCCCTTGGCTTTTCCCAGGTGTCCCGGATACGAAGCCCATTTCAGTGCGGAGTATTCAGTCTATTTTTAAGGATTCATTGCATGCTTCTGGGATCTCCAAGGATGTATCCGTGCACACCTTGCGTCACTGTTTTGCAACCCACCTATTAAATCGCGGTTCTAGTATTCTGCAAATCAAAGAATTTCTTGGTCATGCAGATATTCAAACAACTACCATGTATCTTCATCTTACTCACGCCCAGGTGGCATCAAGGCCATTCAGTCTATCCAAACTTGTAGAACTGCAGCATTGGGTGGGCATGTCGACCAATGTCATTCTTGCGAAGATTTGAAGGCGTCCTACAACTCCTGCCGCAATCGTAATTGTCCCAAATGTGGCAATTTTAAAAAAGAGAAATGGATTCTAGATCGAACTTCTGAGCTCTTGCCTGTTCCTTATTTCCACACTGTTTTTACTGTTCCTCACACGTTGAATCCTTTATTTCTAGCTAACCCTAAGCTCATGCACACCATTCTTTTTAAAGGACCCTAAGTTTCTTGGTGCACAAATCGGAGTGACTATGGTATTGCATACATGGGGTCAAAATTTGTCTATTCATCCTCATGTCCGTTGCATTGTACCCGGCGGTGGTCTTTCGCCTTCTGGCTGTACGTTTATGCGCTCGAAAAAAAAGTTCTTTATTCCCGTGAGAATCCTCTCTAGGGTGTTTCGAGGTAAATTTCTTTGTTTTTTGAAAAAGGCTTATGCGGATCAGAAGTTGAGATTTACTGGATCCTCACTACCCTACGCTGAAGAATCTTCATTTTCCACTTTATTAAATTCACTCTATGAACCGGATTGGGTCGTCTACTGTAAGAAACCGTTTAAAAGTTCCTTTCACGTCGTCAAATATTTAAGTCGCTATACGTACAAGACCGCGATTTACAATAATCGGATCCAATCCATGGATGATCGGACAGTCACTTTTCATTATCGGGATTACAAAGATGACGGGAAAGTGAAGCCACTGACACTGGATGCGATGGAGTTTATGCGGAGATTCATGATGCATGTGCTACCTTCTGGTTTTCAGAAAATTAGATATTATGGCTTTCTCAGCAACGCCAATCGAAAAACCAAACTACTGAAGTGTTTGCGTCTGACTCGTACGCCGATTAAACCCAAAGTAAAGCTAAATGCGAAAGAACTTATCTTGAAATTAACCGGTGTAGATATTTCGATTTGTCCCTCTTGTGGAGGAACTTGGTGTCAGATATTGATGTTGAATCCGGGTGTTGGGTAAGCGCGATGAATAGCATACATTTCACTACGATGCCTGATCTGGGGAGGGGGGAGGTATGTATTTATCCGTAAATGAACACGCTGACCTTAGAAATTCGAAAGTGAATTCTCTTATATTGTGCTACATTACTGGATGGAAGTAAATAACAAAACCCATAGGTTAGCAAATATTCGCGGCATCGTTCAACATGGATTTGCGCAATTGCCGCGGAGCTTTTCTGCTCATATGATATCTTTATTGAATGCCTTCATACTGTGTTTATGAAGGTTTTTTTTCGGGCAACTGCGCAACCAATCCAGAGTGTTATGTGATGGATTGGACCGCTACTTCGAATAAAGACAGGACGTCGGCCCACAAGGATCATTCAATTATTTATTCTTTTGTATTCACAGATTCTATTTGTTTTTTATGATGTTCATCATGTTCAATAAATTCTTGAATGATATAAAGTAAACTATATGGGGTTCCTGTATTTGGACAGTTACTTACGCCATTGGCTGTGGTATGACTATTCACTATTTCGAGATTTTCAATTAATAAACTATGCAATTGAGTTCTGGTTTCTTTAAACTCATCTACTATCTGGATTTTCGTTTTATTTTTCACATATTCATACCGAGTTTATTATGAGAATCAAAATCAGGGAATTCTATCCCTTTCCCTTCTTTCACAGCGCGAACTACGTTAGAGATTAAGTATTGATCCCAATTCAATAGATGACCAATAATTTCAGAAATTGTCGCTTTTCCTTCAGCATATGATTGGTTCCAGGTTAGATCATTGAATTCATAATCTTTCCAAAAATATGTGTATGCTTCTATAACCTTTAATGGCTCGTTTGACATCATTGTCATCCCCCTTAAATAGTAATAATTTCATTTTACCACATATATAGAAACGTATGTTCCGTTTTTTCTTCAGACACAGGACGTGTCGATCGCGCTACTTGCAAAAGTGCTACCCCCAGTAACATTAAGGAGGTTATATGAATACACCTGTTCTGTAATAGCAAATACATGCTTCAATTACCGTTGAAATTGCAACAAAAAGAGGGACTATCATGTTAAAAGACCTGAATGTGCTACAAAAAACAACTATTTTTAAAGGATTATCTTCCGATGAGATCCAGATTGCCCTGTCATGCCTGGATGTACAGTACAAGGTGATGAAAAAAATGAGTATGAATGAAGAACATTTCGGAGAATTTATCGGGACACTTTATTTGAATAAGGATGACTATAATGGGGATCGTCAAATTCTAACTATTTTGAAGCCGGGGAATATGTTCGGTGAACAATCGTTACATACGTCTCGAGCTGGTGATGCCTATAACTACAACATTTATGCAGCTGAGGATAGTGAGGTTTTGTTTCTGTATACGAAGTGTATTATGAGTAACGATCAGCCGATCTTTGCCCTTAGGGGAAAAATGATTGAGAATCTGTTCACTCTGATGATCAATAACAAGCACAACCTTCATCATAAGCTTAACATTGTCTCTCACCGCACCTTGCGTCAGCGTGTTCTTCACTATTTAGAGATGCAATCGGGTATGACGGGAACAGACTCCTTCTTCATCCCCTTCTCACGAACTGAACTCGTCGACTATCTGAATGTAGACCGAAGTGCCTTGTCCAGAGAATTAGCCACAATGAAAAAGAATGGATTAATAGAGTTCACGAGAAACCACTTTACCCTGCTCAAGTAAAATCCCTTTCAACTTGAATTGCATCTCTTTTTTCTATATGACGGGTTGTAATATGAAGTGCGACAGATAACGTTTGTTGTCTGAGCTTTCTTCTTTGATTATATATAGCTTTAAGTCTAATTAATTATTCTTCTAATTCGTTGATCGTATTATAGTCCATAGATTTCTTTATTCTCTTCAATAAAATGTTGAATATCATTGTTATCTATATCAATTATAATACCGCCTGGTTTTTCGTAAGTGAAAGAGCCCCTCTGAGAAAGTACAGTTGCCCTGTACTCAAAAGGAGCTGTTTCTAAATCCATTTTACCACCATATTTTATTATCCTTTCTTGAGTTGAGAGTTCGACCTGTACAACTGGCGAATTACGAGTCGCAGCGCATAAGGAATAATAAATAATATAAACAGAATCCGAAACATCTGGTAAGCAACTACAACAGAAACATCCGCACCTACTGTACTCGCTGTAACCCCCATTTCGGTCATTCCGCCCGGGGATGTACTCAGAAAAGCAGTGAGCATCGAGATCGGATGAACCTTGCTAAATATGAAGGATAAGCCAAGCGAAAAAGCAACAAGAGCTGTACTTCCTGCGATGGAATAAGGTAGCAGTCGTTTCCAATTGTGCAGACTGTTCAGCTTCATGCCTACCCCTAGATATATCCCTAAGCTCCATTGTGCTAAGAGACTAAATATAGATGGTAAATGTGGCGGTTCAAATCCACTTATATTTAGAAGGCCGACAATTATGATAGGTCCAAGAAAATAGGGAGTCGGAAGATGTAGCTTCACACCGCCCCAGGCTGCAAATAGCACCGCACATAGGATTAGTAATGTAAATATAGGTCTTGCAGCAGCTTCAATTATCCCCATCTGCAGCGAGGCCCATATCGTACTCTCTGCAAAAGTTTGATCTCCGCCTGGAGATCCATTCTTCAGACTGTGAATGGCAAGAAAAGGTACGATAAAGATAACCGTCAATAAACGTATAGTTTGCATGAATACAACAACAGCAGTATCCACATCTTCAATTTCTTCGCTCATCATGACCATCTGGGACATGCCTCCCGGAATGTTACCCATAATACAGCTCATCAGGCTAACCCCGGTTTTCATCGAGGTTACAAAAGCAATGCCCAGACTGAATAAGATAGTTAATAATGTAGCGACGAGCATAGAAGGAAATTGAAGGGAAATTTGTCTGGCGCTCTCTACTGTAAAAGAGAGCCCCAGACCGTACCCAATCGTCAGCAAACCGATATTGCGAAGGCTACTGCTCCATGTCAATCTGCGCCCGGTCAACCCTTGCCATACGAGGCTGGCTGTCATAGGACCAAGCATCCAGCTGATCGGCAACCCAAGAAATGTAAATATAAGACCTCCAACAAAAGTAACAAGAATCGTTTCCAGGATACGATACATCTGACTCCCTCTTTTCCACACCCCTTGTATCAGGTTCCAAACTTAAAGACGAACCCCAGGCGTTAACCCACCTTCCAGCGCATACGGATTCGGATTAAAAGATGGCGATATTCCCTTATCTACCGGGAATCTATCTACTATCTCCATGTCTATCATCAACTTTACCAATCCATCATCCAGTGTATCTATCAATCCAGCATCGATTCCTCGGAATCTAAGAAATTGTTTATTCATTTCTAATTTATCCATAAAGAACGGCCTCCTTGTTAAAATTAAATGTTGCTTCACAATAAGCACCAATACTTAACAAAAGCTCCTCGGATAACGCCCTGCCTACAATTTGCATACCAACGGGAAGACCATTACCCGCCAGCCCGCAGGGGACGGTTAACGCTGGAACTCCTGCCATCGTAAACGGCGAATTAAAGCGGGAGTCACCCGTTCCTTCTCCCTTAGGAGCCGTTGTTGGTGCGGAAGGAACAATCATAACATGCACCTGTTCAAATAATTCATGGATGGCCTGAATATATAATGTTCTGATCTCTTGAGCTTTTAAATAAGTTGTAGTGGGAATAATTCTAGCAACGGCCAATCGTTCTTGCAAATACGGACTGTACTTTTGATAAACTTCGTTAAAGGTCTCCTCATGGTGAGAGGCCGCTTCCGAATGAATAATGATAGAGTGCGCTGCGATAGCCGCTTCAAAGATTTCAGGCAAATCTATTTCAATAATCTGTGCCCCCCGCTCGGAGAGTGCCTGTATCCCTGCTTTTACGGAAAGACCTACATCTTCCTCAATATCATCAAAGAAATAACGGGTTGGAACTCCTATCTTGATTCCACTCAGGTCTTTTAACTCCGTAATTTGATGATCGATTTTGGGGATATCCAGAGATATTCGATCCTGCTCATCATATCCGGACAGGACATGCAACAGAAGCGCCTGTTCTTTAACCGTACGGGTCATTGCCCCGATATGATCCAGCGTCCAGCTCACCGGAAGAACTCCAGCTCGGCTTAATCTTCCCAGCGTGGCTTTCATACTTACCAAGCCGCAAAATGCAGTCGGTCTTATTAATGACCCTCCTGTTTGTGTTCCTAGAGCAAAGGCAGACATTCCGGAGGCTACTGCCGCCGAGGAACCTGAACTGGATCCACCCGAAGTATGATTAATATTCCATGGATTTCTGGTTTTCATAGTAATGGCGTAAGCGAATTCGGTCGTTGTTGATTTGCCCAGCAAGATAGCATCCTCTTGTTCCAGTAAAGAAATCGATGTCGCATTAAAATCAGGCACATAATCTTCCACTACCTTTGATCCGGCGGTTGTTTTGATCCCGGCTGTACAAAAAACATCTTTAGCCGCGAAGGGAATCCCCGCAAGTAAACCAACCTTCTCCCCCATCATGATTTTCTTTTCCACCAATTCTGCTTTTTGCAGTGCCTCAGTACCGGTTACAGTTACCCAGGCCTGAAGGCTGGGCTCATGCTCCTCTATTTTCTCAAGAAAATGTTTCGTTATTTCAACAGGTGAGATTTGTTTACTTTTCACTAACTGGACCAGCCCAGGAATATCGTAATCCTTCATTAGTTGTCCCATCATATTAACACCCTTCCTTCATTAGCTGAGTTGCATGGGTTGAAAGGTATTCCATAGCTTGATCCACCGATAATAGATCTGCATATTTCATCCACATATCCAGCAGGCTTACACGATGCGACAGTTCTATCCGGTCAAACACACATTCGTATAACACAGCCACTTTATAATTCAGGGAGGCTGCATCCACCACAGCCGCTCTTACACAACCCGATGTAACACCACCACACACGATCAAGGTATCTACCTGGAGCCGCGTTAAATAGTTGACCAGCGGTGTACCGACAAAACCACTCGCATACCCCTTATCAATGACAAAATCAGTTGGAGCTAATTCCACCTCTGCAACCAGATCCGTATGAGGATGTCCCTCCGCATATTGGGATCGACCCACTGTTGACTTCGAAGCAAAGTTATCGAACTGCATATATTTCGAGGTTTGACGAGTAAAAATAACAGGCAACTCTAGCTCACGGAACAACTTTAGAACAGGTTCCGCTTTTTCTAGGGCAGTCCAGGCTACCTCTCCCGCACCTGTTGGATATTCATCTATTTGCTCCAAAATGGGTTTCCGATCCCCCATATAGTTAGGCTGTGGATCCACAACCAATAATGCAGGCCGGCAGCCAAGTCCTCTCGATTTGCCGAAACCACCTCTTTCGATGACTTCCTGATCATTTTCAAGCAGTAGATCTTTCCAAATGGTTTCAATATTCATGGTTATCTCCCCTTTGTTGGATGGATAGTTGCCTGGATCGTGCCTATTATCATTTCCTCTCGTTTTTCATCACGGAGAAAGGAGATCGCAATGGCCAGCAATGTCAATATAGTCATCACTGCAAATGCCAGTTGGAACCCGTTGGAGATGAGGGACATATCAGCTTCTGTTACCCGTGCATTGACACCTTGATAGATCGAATCCTTCAGAAAGGGTGGCAATACACTGGTAACCAGCATTAAGGAAAACGCAGTACTGATGACGGTGCCCATATTCTGTAACATGGAGCGTAATCCGTTAGCCATACCCCTTTTTTCCACCGGTACAGTCAGCATGATGGATTTAGTATTGGGTGTCATAAACACGCCGGAGCCGAAACCTACCAGAAATTGTCCAATTCCGATCCAGACCGTTGAAGCCTCTGCGTGGGTATGTATAGTCAAAAGCAACATCCCTATGGCTGAAATAGACAAACCGACCGTAGAGAGCAACTTCGTGCTGTACTTCCCACTAAGAAAACCAACGATCGGCGAGGCAATAATCATGCCCACGGTTACGGGTAATACATGAATAGCTACAGTAAAAGTATTCTCCTTATAAATGACCTGATAAAATAATGCGATTAGAAGGACCACCGAAGATCGTGCGAGAGAGTTCAAAAAGGTGGACAGATTGGCCATCGCAAACGTCCGATCCCGAAACAGGGTGAAATCGATGGACGGGTATTTCACCCTCTGTTCCCACCATATGAAGTAAGCGCCAAACAGAACGAACATACTTCCGCCAACAATAACCGGGATCGTGTTCCACCCGATAATGCCACCTATGGAGAAGGCAAACACCAAGCCGCCAAGTCCAAAGAGAATACATAGATTTCCGATGACATCAATTTTCTCACCTCGCAGTTTGCCTGGAACCGGACGCAGGATAATGAAAGCCCAAATGATGCCTATTAGTCCAATCGGGACATTAAACCAAAATATCCAGCGCCAATCTAGCATATAGATTAAATATCCACCCACCACAGGTCCAAGCAACTGTGCAGCTGAGGCCACAAGCACATTGATTCCAAGGGCTGTACCTAAATCCTTTTGTTTGAATGCATCCGTAATTAAAGGGGTCGTATTGGTTATGACCAGGGCCCCGCCAGCTGCCTGAATGATACGTAAAATAATCAAAGTCCATACATTAGGCGACAATCCGCATAACAAGCTCACAATAGTGAACAGAATCAGTCCGGTCAAATAAAGTGTCCGACGACCATAAATATCGGACAGTTTCCCGAAGACTAAAATAAGTACGGAGGTAAAGAGCATATAGGACAATAAAATCCAGTTGGACTCTAGTGCATCTGCTTTGAAATGAGCCGTTAACTCAGGTAATGCCACATTAAGTGAGCTTAGATTCAAAGTAACAAGCAGCACTCCCAGACTCGTCACCGATAGCAAATGTATGGGATAGGACTTGTTATTCATTTGCAACTACTCCGATCTTGTATCTCAGGAGACCGAGACCTTATAGACCTCATGACAGGAGACCTGGTGTTTATTCTGGTATTCTTTTAATCCCGGTTTCTGCTGCAGGCATAATTCTGTGGCCAGTGGGCAGCGGGAGTGAAAAGCACAGCCTGATGGCGGATTGGCCGGGCTTGGCAATTCACCTGATAACACTTTTATTGTCCTTTTCGATTCAAAGACCGGATCTGGCATGGGAACTGCGGCCAATAAGGCTTGTGTATAGGGGTGAACGGGATTTAGGAACACCTCTTCCGCCGGACCATATTCCACAATTTCACCTAAGTACATCACGGCAATTGTATCGGAAATATATCGTACTGTTGATAGATCATGAGAAATGAACACGAAGCTCAAACCCATTTCATCCTTAAGATCACAGAGTAAATTAATAATTTGCGCCCGAACCGAAACATCCAGTGCAGATGTTGGTTCATCGGCTACAACTACAGAAGGGTTGAGGGCGAGCGCTCGTGCTACACCTATTCGCTGCCGCTGGCCTCCGCTTAACTGACTTGGATAGCGCTCCAGAAATGATTCCTCCAGACCCACTTTCCCAATAAGCTCTCTAACCCTTTCTTTCCGTTCATTTTTTGTCCCGATATTCTTCACTACAAGAGGTTCGGCAATAATATCCGCAATTTTCATTTTCGGGTTAAAGGAAGAATTGGGATCTTGAAACACAATTTGAACATTCCCATTTACTTCGATATCGCCTGATGTAGGCTTGTCCAATCCGAGCAGCAATCTCGCTGTTGTACTTTTGCCACAGCCGCTTTCCCCGACAATACCAATGGTTTCTCCTCTTTTTAAAGAGATATTAATACCATTTACCGCTTTGATCGATGTCCCTTTACGCCAAGGCAGCAAGGATGCTTTGTCGAAATTTTTCTGCAAATTTTTTACCGAAAGGACATTCTCCGACAAGCCTGTGAGATAGTCTTCTTTGCTTTTTTTATTTACAGTACCTGACTTTTCTACTTGTCTACCAAGCAATGAGATCACTTGATTGCCATCTTGATCCATCAATCCGTGTTCCATCCAGCAGGCAGCTGACTGCATCCCCCCACGTGATGCAAGTTCTGGCATATCTTCAGAACAACGAGAGGAGGCCGCCGGACAACGATCTTTAAAGGAACAACCAACAATGGGTAAACTCATATCAGGTGGAAAACCATTGATTTGCAGTAATCTCTCCTGCCGTGTTCCACTCACCTTTGGAATGGTCATTAACAAGCTCTGCGTATATGGATGTTTGGGATGTGCAAACAACTCCTCTACAGTAGCAATCTCAACGATTTGTCCGGCATACATTACAGCTACTTTTTGAGCAAAACGTGCCACTAACCCAAGATCATGAGTAATAAAAATCATGGCTGTCCCAATCGTATCTGTCAGCTCCTTGAGCAGCTCTACGATTTGCGCTTGAATGGTCACATCCAGAGCCGTCGTCGGCTCATCTGCGAGGATCAGCTTGGGATTACATGACAAGGCCATAGCAATCATGACCCGCTGCCGCATCCCTCCACTCATTTCAAAAGGATAAGCATCAATCCGTTTATCCGGATCAGGGATACCCACCCTCCTCAACCAACTGACCGCAATGGAGCGTGCCTCTTTCTCCCCAACCTTCAAGTGATTGCGAATGGGTCTGACCATTTGATCTGAAATCCGCATAACAGGGTCCAGAGAGGCCATCGGATCTTGAAATACAGTTCCAATCTTGCTACCACGGATTTGATTTAGTTGTTTTTCGTTCATCCCTACCAGTTCCGTCCCATCGAGACGTACGCTCCCACCAACAACTTGGCCGGGATAAGCTAATAATTGTATCAGTGACATAGCCATGGCGCTTTTTCCCGATCCACTCTCACCCACGATGGCTAAACGTTCTCCACGTTCCAGAGTAAAGGAAACCCCGTTCACAGCTTTAACAGCACCGTTATCCGTTAAAAAGTGAGTTTGTAGCCGCTCTACTTCCAGCAGTGATGTTGTAGAATTCTCTCGATTTGACACAAGCGTCTCCTCCTCTTAAACGTCCAGATTCAGTTACTTTCTGGAGCGTGGTTCCAGTGCTTCACGTATTCCATCAGACAGGAAATACAAACTGATAGTAATGGCCAATATAACCAGACCAGGCAAGGTAGAAATCCACCACGCTTGCTGCAAATACATTTGTCCTTCCTGAATCAAATTGCCTAATGAAGGGGTTGGAGGCATAATTCCTAACCCCAGAAAACTCAAGCTTGCTTCTACCAGAATGGCATTTTCTGCTGAAATACTGGTTGCAACCAACATAGATGAAATCGTATTCGGAATAATATGTTTGGACATCAACCAGAATTGGCTCGCTTGCACAGATCGGGCAGCATCGATAAATGTCCTGGATTTCAGACTAATGACTAGGGAGCGCTGCAGCCTTATAAATCTTGGAACATCCGCAAAAGAAATAGCGATGACTACGGGTATCCAGCCTGCCCCCATAATCGATACAAGCCCTATCGCAAGGAGTAATGAAGGAAAAGCCAAGAAGATATCGACTACACTCATTATTACTCGATCGACCGTTTTGCCGAAAAAACCAGCTATTGTACCTAGCAGAACCCCAACAATCAATGCTATAAATGCAACGCTAAAACCTACAAGAAGAGATATTTTGATGCCTGCCAATGTACGACTAAGAACATCACGGCCCAGTTTATCGGTACCAAATGGATGGTCCAATGAAGGGGTCTGCAAGCTGGAAGACACGTTGGTCACCAAGGGCTCCGGTATAGGTAATATCGGGGCTAGAGCAGTCAGCAGCACGATAGGCAGCAATATCCCTAATCCCCACTTTGCCTTTTTATTGGTCCTGATAATGTTAAATCCAGGAATTTGGAAGCTCGGAAATTTTCTAGTTACATTCCTCATATTGGGCAGAACCGCTTCTGGCTTACTCACGTATTTCCCCTCCTTCATGGATTCAATAACAATAATCTCTTAAAACTGAACACGAGGATCGATTTTTTTATACACGATATCTGTTAAAAAATTGACTACTATAAATATAAAGGCGTAGAACAATATTAAAGTTTGAACGAGCGGATAATCTCTGCTGTATATTCCGTTTACCAATAAGGTTCCTATTCCCGGAATGGAGAAGATAAACTCCACAATAACGGTTCCATTCAACAAATTACCAAAGCTAATACCCAATACTGTTACAATTGGTAATGCTGCATTCTTCAGAGCATGACGGAAGACCACCAATATCTCAGACATTCCCAATGAACGTGCGGTACGAATATAATCCTCATTTAATACTTCCAATACCGCAGTTCTGGTCATTCTCGTAAGAATAGCCAACTGGGTGATCGTCAGAACAATTACAGGAATCGCTATTCGTTTCATAAGCATTACCGGATCTTCAAAAGTAACGGCTCCACTTGCCGGGAAAATCCCGAGGGACAGCGATAATATCAACAAAAGCAGCAAGGATGTCCAAAATGCCGGCATTAGATCCACCACCATGGCGGCCCAAGTGATGATATTATCCAATGTTTTTTTGCCTTTATGAGCCATATAGGCCGCTAGTGTTCCTAGAGGGATAGAGATGGCTATCGCGAGCACGATTGTAATAAGGGCAATAGTCATCGTTATCGGTACTGATTTCATTAACATCTCCATCAACGGCAGATTGGTAATCAGTGTATTGCCGAAGTCCAATCTGAGCAGAGAACCCAGATAGCTGAAATATTGGGAGTAGAGGGGCTCATTGAGCCCCATCTGTTCTCGTAATCTTTCCAGCGCTTCTCCCGAAAGATTATCTCCGGCCATAGCCGCCGTCGCATCACCAGGAAGGAGCCGCAAAGCGAAGAATACAAGCGTAACCACCCCGAACAGGGTAACCGTTAATTGCAAGAATCTTTTCATCATGTATCCAAACACTGCACATCCCCTCCTTCTTATATTCGCTCCTTAATTCATGTCTACATCATAAAAGTTAACTTGACTAAGTTTGTTAATGTGGATTCCGGTAACATTCTGTTTACTAGGCCAGTAATAATTAATTCCGAACATCGGATAGTAGGGCAGATCCTCCATCGCGATGATTTGCACTTCTTCATATAGCTTTTGACGTTTTTCTTGGTCTAACTCTACCTTTGCAGCCTCTAATTTCTCCGTCAATTCCGGATTGCTGTAGGAAGAACTATTCAACCCGGCAGGAGCAATATTATCCGGATGCAGATAGCTGAACAATAACATGTCCGGATTTAAGGCAGGAATAGCCCGGATACTTATATCAAATTCTCCTACTAACCGGCGCTGATTATAAGTCGCTGCATCCACAACCTCAAAATCCATATTAATGCCTACCGCCTTAAGATATTCCTGAACCAGCTGATACTCCTCATTTACCGCTCCAATTAATAAGGTCAGGTTAATTCCGTCTGCGTATCCGGCTTCAGCAAGCAGCGCTTTTGCCTTCTCTGGGTCATATTTATATTGCGGAACCTTGTCTGTGAAGATATCCATCCAGTCCGGAACAATATTATAGGCTGGAGAGGTCTCATTCTTCGGTGCAAGTGCCGCTGAAATGGAAGGGTAATCCAGCGCATACGCCACCGCATGGCGAACACGAACATCAGACAGATATTGATTTTTATAATTCAGCATCATAATGTAGGTCATTGTGTTCATCGATGAGTTCATCTTGAATCCCGCTTTTTCGAGAATAGCTAATTCTTCCTCGCGGTTGCTTCTCATAATCACATCAATCTCCCCATTTTGCAGGGCAATTGTAGCGTTGGATTCATTTTTGATAATGGGGAAAGTAATTCTTTTGATCGGTGCAGGTCCCTTATAATAATCTTCATGTCTGGCCAGCACGATTTCAGAGTTGACATCAATTTTCTCCACATAATAAGGACCTGTGCCTATTGGGTTGAATTTAACCTGATCACCACCGGCTTCGATCGCTTCTTGTTTCACGATCTGCCCTTGATGATAGTTCGCTACGACATGCAGGAAGTTACCATTGGGCTTACTTAGCTCGATAACTACTGTATAGTCATCTGGCGTTTCTATCTTGACTACATCCGCAAATTCAGCGGAATACGTGGAGGCAGTTGCCGGATCCATAATCCGGTTATAGCTGTATTGGACATCTGCCGCCGTGAACTCACCATATCCTGATTGCCACTGCACACCTTTTCTGAGGTGAAACGTCCAGATCTTATTGTCCGAAGTCTCCCAGGATTCCGCTAGATCCGGAACAAGCTCACCCGTTTCTCCATCATAGGTAGTTAATCCACCGAACACATTGAAAGCAATGTTCTCATTCTCAACTCGGAAAATGGTTGCTGGATCAAACCCGGCTGGATTATCATAAAACCTCACGACTAATTCTTTATCCCCGCCAGTAGGTTCTCCAGTTGCAGAAGCTTTTGCATTTCCTGCCGTATTCGTTCCCTTATTAGCTGTTGTAGTACTCCCACACGCTGAAATCACCATCATACTTATAACAACCAGTATTGCCCATCCCATTCTTACGTTTCTCATCGTATCCCCCCAATAGTCATAAATGATAGTCCAGTACGGAAATACTAATGTTATGTTTATTTACATAACGTGTTTCATTTGTTCTTAAAGGTTATGATACGTTATGTTTTCCACCCCGTAAATCATCACAAATGAATAACAGCATTAATTATTTGAATGAAAACGTATTCATTTATTGTTTTTTTGAATGAAAGTGGTATACTTATGATATATTAACTGACATATAGATAAGGGGGATTATCAGCTATGAACCTAGAACAGATCAACACTTTTCTCCAGGTGTATCAATTACAAAGCTTTAAGGAAGCCTCTTATCAGATGTATTTGCCTCAGCCGACGATCTCCCAACGTATCATCCAGTTGGAGAAAGAGCTTGGAAAAACACTTCTAATACGAAGCAAGAGGAATATAACACTTACCGAAGAGGGGAGAGCTTTTTTGCCCTACGCCCAATACATACAAGGCGCTCTGCTGGAAGGAAAAGAAGCGGTCAACAAAGTGGAACAAGGCAAAACGGGGAAACTTTCCATTGGATGCAACACGCCTTTAACGAGTTCTGTATTGCCCTACATTTTGGATACTTTTAGCGAAAAGTACCCCAAGGTTTCTATCGATATCGACACCTCTTCCACGCCCTTACTCGTTCGTCTAATCAGACAAAGAGAAATCCAACTGGCGATCACTCCCCATACCAATGGGGATTCCGGACTCATCTATCAGGATGTATTCAGTGAACCTTATTGTTTAATCGTCTCCCCAACGCATCCCTTTGCCAAGAAAGGTAAGGTTTCATTAGAAGAAATTTCGCATGAGCCTCTCATTATCTATCGAAAGAACACACTATATAGAGACATGATTGACATCATCATGGTTCAGGAAAACCTATTCTATAAAGCAAAGTTTGAAACCAATAATCTACAACTAATCAAACACCTGATCAAAAAAAATGCAGGCATTCATATATCAGGAAAAATACATATGAGAGATGAGATTATCAATAAAGAGCTGGTAGCTGTTAGCATTGATCCAAACCCTTTTGCACTCAGCCACATCTATGTTGCCCGTTTGATCAAGAAGGTTAACAATTTGGAAGAGGAGTTTATGAAATATTTCGAGACCACACTAAAAGAGACATTTCTTAGTTACTGATTTCACTCAAAAACTGGCGCTAGCGACTGGGTCATAAGGACTTAGCCTCGCAGGGTTGTGAGCTGATTTTACTTCTCTGCATATCACATCTTGCGAACCAAGGGCGTAGTCCGCAGCGTAGATATAATGTTGGTATTCTCAGTTCATACCCGACTGGCTCGGGGATGAACTTTTTCTTTATACTGGAGGAAATACTGGGCTGAAAATCGCATACTTTGTTGGGACATAAATCCCGTCGGATAAAGTGTTTTACGCCCGCGCCTTTTGTTCATACCCCGATTCAGCTGCTTGGGCCTTGGAGCCCGTATCACCGTGCCAACCTGTGGAGGAGATCAAAAGTGCTGGCCCCAGTAACATTAAGGAGGTTATATGATTATACCTGTTCTAAGTATCGATGTTGCTAAAGGTAAGAGTGTTGCTGCTGCTTTTCTTTCTTACCATGACTGTATGTACAAACCATTCTCTCATACCCATGACGACCTCAATCATCTCCTATCGATCTTGGAGCAGATAAAGCAAGCCACAGGTCAGAAACCCACCGTTGTTTTAGAAGCTACCGGCAATTATTCCAAACCTCTCGTTTCTTTCTTTTCTTCGTATGGTTATTCTGTCATTGTTCTGAATCCATTACTTACTCATCAGCTGAAGCAAAAGGCCGTGCGGAAGGTCAAGACCGATCCTATCGACGCATACGTATCACCCATGTCTTTTACTTACAATCTCCTGAACCTCAAGTTGAGTTAAGCGATCCTGTTCAGCAGCTTCGTGTTATTTGTCGACAATATCAGCATTGGACAGGCCTATACGGCGAGGCTCAGCTTCATTTTCGCGCCGTTCTTGTCTCCTTTTCCCGGGTTATGACAAGGCGTTTCACAAAGTCTGTAACCCTACTTCTCTTGAATTATTATCTCGCTATCCATCTCCCAAAGAACTCTTAGATGCAGATCATGTGGAGATCATTACGGTGCTCCTTTCCAATCGTAAAGGTCGGGCTTGGAATGATTCTAAACTACAACAGCTGTTGACCATTGCTAACAATAGTCTTCCAGATCTTCATGCCATTCAGGCCCAGAAGATAACAACTAACAGCTTTTGCAGGGCTAGACTCAGCTGTTCACGAATCGGAAACCTTCAAATCCAACTATTCAAATATTTTTATTGATTAGCTGATTTAGTCGAAGTACCCGGCTTCTTTGAGACTGATAAAAGTTCTTCTTCATCTATCAATGGAATACAATGCTACATTCTTGTTTCTAAAAATTACATCTTTTTCATGTTTCATTCCATTCTTTATGGCAACATGAATTGATGTTTTATTTGCGTGTTGTATTATTGAAATTAATCGTCTTTTCCCTATCGTATTAATACCATAATCGCGCCATCTAATTGCTGATTCGGTTGCATACCCTTGTCCCCAAAAGTTCTGAGAAATCCAGTAACCTACCTCAGTTTCTGATTTCCCTTCGACATTCTGATATACCAATCCAGCATGACCTACTGGTGTTCGATCTTCCTTGCGAATTGCCAACATATCCTATGCCTTCTTCATTGTCATACCGACTGATAAAGTGTTCTAAACGTTGTTTAGTCTCTTCAATATTCCAGGTTTGTCCAGAACCTATATATTTCATTACTTCAAGATTTGAAGTCATTGTCATTAAAAAATCCAAATCACCCATGACATATTTTCGAAAAACAAGTCTTTCTGTTTCAATCATAAAATCACTCCATTATATGAGCTTTTATATTGTTGATCTTTCGGGTATTCCGACTAACGTTTGTGTATTCGCGACGTCCATTCCCCTTAGATAGCTCTTATCTTAGGGGAATGGATGTATCTGCCTGAATTCTCTTCCTCGAAAATACTTCTGGCAGATCAAGGGCCGTATGGTGGTCCGCAGCGAGAATACAATGTTGAACTAAACCGCTACGCGGTAGCTTTTTAAAGCCTACAATCCTTACTGCCATTTTACCACGCCTTCCTTTATTATCTAGTAAAAAAAGGAAGGTGTGTTATCTATGCAAGATTGGATTCAATCCATGACAATTTCAATGGAGTTACGTGGATTTGCCAAAAGCACTCAAAGAATGTATTTAGCTCATATGAAACGTTTCTATTTATTTTGTGGTAAGCCTCCTGCATCCGTTGGGTATGATGAAGTTCGAGCTTTTCTTCATCATGCCATTAAAACGAAGAAACTCAGTTCTGCCTACGTGAATTCTGCTTATGGCGCCATCAAGTTTTTTTACCAATCTGTGCTTTTTCGCGAATGGAATATGCTGCATATTCCGAGAGTGAAGAAGAAATCTTTTCTCCCCACCATACTGACGTTCCAAGAAGTTTGCCAGATCCTCGATGCTACCCGCAATCTTAAGCACAAAACCATTCTTACCACCATTTACTCGGCAGGTCTTCGCGTGAGCGAAGTGGCTCATCTGCAATTGACAGACATTCACAGTCCAGACATGCGCCTTTTGGTTCGTCAAGCCAAAGGGGGTAAGGATCGTTACTCCATTTTATCCGACCATAATCTTCTGCTTCTTCGTCAATACTGGAAGGCTTACCGCCCCTCCCCTTGGCTTTTTCCAGGTGTCCCGGATACGAAGCCCATTTCAGTGCGGAGTATTCAGTCTATTTTTAAGAATTCATTGCATGCTTCTGGGATAACTAAAAATGTATCGGTGCACACCTTGCGTCATTGCTTTGCAACCCACCTATTAAATGGCGGTGCTAGTATTCTGCAAATCAAAGAACTTCTTGGGCATGCAGATATTCAAACCACTTCTATGTATCTTCATCTTACCCACGCCCAAGTTCTCGGGTTGAAAAGCCCTCTAGATCTTCCTTTTGGAGGTGATGATCTTGGTTGAGTTACAGCAAATTTTTTCGAGCTTCGCTGACGCTTTTCTCGGTACCCATCCCGTTCATAGTGAAGGCATCAAGGCCATTCAGTCTATCCAATCTTGTAGAACTGCAGCCTTGGGTGGGCATGTCGACCAATGTCATTCTTGCGAAGATCTGAAGGTGTCCTACAACTCCTGCCGCAATCGTAATTGTCCCAAATGTGGTAATTTGAAAAAAGAGCAATGGGTTTTAGATCGAACATCTGAGCTCTTGCCTGTTCCTTATTTCCACACTGTTTTTACTGTTCCTCACACGTTGAATCCTTTATTTCTAGCTAACCCTAAGCTCATGCACACCATTCTTTTTAAAGCTGCCTCTGAGACACTTTCCAAATTAGCTTTGGACCCTAAGTTTCTTGGTGCACAAATCGGAGTGACTATGGTCTTGCATACATGGGGTCAAAATTTGTCTTTTCATCCTCATGTCCACTGCATTGTAACCGGGGGTGGTCTTTCGCCTTCTGGCTGTACGTTTATGCGCTCAAAAAAAAAGTTCTTTATTCCCGTGAGAATCCTCTCTAGGGTGTTTCGAGGTAAATTTCTTTGTTTTTTGAAAAAGGCTTATGCGGATCAGACGCTGAGATTTACTGGATCCTCACTGCCCTACGCTGAAGAGTCATCATTTTTCACTTTACTCGATTCACTCTATGAACCGGATTGGGTCGTCTACTGTAAGAAACCGTTTAAAAGTTCCTTTCACGTCGTCAAATATTTAAGTCGCTATACGCACAGGACCGCGATTTACAATAATCGGATCCAAGCCATGGATGATCGGACAGTCACTTTTCATTATCGGGATTACAAAGATGACGGGAAAGTGAAGCCACTGACACTGGATGCGATGGAGTTTATGCGGAGATTCATGATGCATGTGCTACCTTCTGGTTTTCAGAAGATTAGATATTATAGCTTTCTCAGCAACGCCAATCGAAAAACCACACTGCTGACCTGCTTGCGCCTGACTCGTACGCCGATTAAACCTAAAGTAAAGTTGACGGCGAAGGATCATATCTTGAAATTAACAGGTGTGGATATTTCACGTTGTCCCTCTTGTGGAGGGGTTTGGTGTCAGATCCTAACACTGACTCCGGGCGGTGGATAGACACTTTATAATTGCATACTTCTTGTTACGATGCCTGATCTGGGGAGGGGGGAGGTGTGTTTTCATGCGACAAGATATCCCATTGACCCTAGAATTTTGGGAAGCCGATCCTCTCATTTCGTGCAACATCGGTATTGGAAGTAAATAACAAATCCCATAGGCGATAAGCTAGCAAATATTCGCGGCATCGTTCAACATGGATTTGCGCAATTGCCGCGGAGCTTTTCTGCTCATATGATATCTTTATTGAATGCCTTCATACTGTGTTTATGAAGGTTTTTTTTCGGGCAACTGCGCAACCAATCCAGAGTGTTATGTGATGTCTCGGACATCTTTGAGTACCCAAAAATTGTCTTTATTAGCTTTCATTTATTTAAAATGGTCTTAAAGACCTTTAGTATATATGGTTTTTCTTCCGATCCATCAGAATATCCTTCAATAGGTAACCCATTTAGAAAAGGCCATTCCAAGAATTCATTAATAATTTCCTCCATACTATCCAATATCTCTATTTCACATTGAAATGGTAAATGCTCATTAACATTAGAAATTAGATTAAATCTCAGTTGACTAGCCATCCAGTCAAACCAGAGATAAAATATCATTCCGTTCTTTTCACTTGAGTTTGTCACTTGTACTTGTCTATCCTGTATAACAGCACTAAAGAATTGGATAAAATCTTTTATACTTATTTCACACGCTAACTGCTGTTCTAAGGTTATACGCCACATATTATTGTTAATCTCTTCTTCTAATTCTCCCTTGGAAGTACCTATGAAGATTGGATCTGATATGATTTCTTCAAGATTCTTAAAATATTGATCTTTATCCATTAAACTCTCCTTGGCATGCAAAAATTGGGTTCAACTACGTTTTTCCGAGATTTCACATAACGTTGTTGCATTCACGAACCCTCACTACCTTAAGGGGCTTTAGCCCCGGCCGCGACGCGGTTAGGTAGTGCAGGGTTGTCCGCTGAATCTGCTTCTCCGAAATTCCTCTTGCGGACCGAGAGACAGGCGTAGCCTGGCTCGATACGTGAATGCTTTGTTATCAGATGTTGGGGCCTTCCTCGAGATTGCTTTCGAAGTCTACGGGTTCTATCACTTCAAATAAAAATGGTCTATCATTTATATATTCTTTAATATAAGCTAGAGCATATTTTTGTTCATTGATTAAACTTGGAATTTCTCTAGTATCAGAGGAGTGATGACAATAATTTTCAATCATAAACATAATGAAAAAGCATTCCAGGTCACGAATGTAATCCTTATTTAGTTTGACTACGCTCTCATATCCTTGAATAAGTAACCATCGATGTCTAGGATATAGTTCTAACAACGAAGCTGACATATCGTAAAGATAGTATCCGTAACCGCATCTTCCAAAATCAATAGGATTTGGAATTCCGTTGTTAAACACTACGTTTCCGGAATGCAAGTCCGCATGAATTAGTCCGTAGTTTCGGTTGTCTCGCTTCATACTATCAAATTGACGAATGATCTTATCTATAGCTTCTTGATATAGCTTCCATGACCCGTCCGATAGAAATCGTGGGTAATAACGTTCTAGTTTGGACACTTCTTTTCTAAAGCTATCACTCCCCCAATGAGGCCGAACAAAATCGGGTGGAATTTCAAAACTTGCGGACGCTTCATGAAGTTTACCCATCATTACACCCATGCTGTTTACATGATTATCAGTAAACTCGCCACTCGAATGCTCTCCCTCAACCCACTTCATTAATGAGACATATGGTTTCCGATATCCCTCATCAGTTTCACACTCAAAAATATAAGATCCACTACGACTTCTTATCCCTTCTGGCACTACCAAATCATTTATTTTCCCTAATTCATTCAGGAAAACAAGTTCAGACAAGATTTCTTCTTTGTTTACTCTTTCTGAATGAATACGAAGCAAATAACTTTCCTTCGTTACGGTTTCTATTTTGTATGTAATGGTATCTGACAATTGAATGAAACGAATACAATTCCAATCCAATTCATATTGTTGAATTGCCCATAGCGCAACGTTCCTTGCTCGCGCGAGTAAACTTTGTCTTGTTTCGTCTGTATCAAAGTGAAAAAAAGGCTTCAAAAAATTCACCTTCCCTATTTATAATTTTTGCCCCAATTTCTGATAACGTTTCGCATTCCTGACGTTCAAACAGCTTAAGTGACCATAGGGAACGGGTCGTCAGACTTAGCTGGTTGAATGTATCGCCTGAATTCACTTCTCTGATATCCCTCTTGGCGATCGAGGAGCGTTAGCGACGACGTAGGAATGTTCTGTTATCGGATGTTACCGACTTCATAGCAAAATCAAAAGGAAAATTAATTCAATATTGTTTTTTCTCTTGTTACTGTGCTTTTAACAAACTCCTGTTTAATATCTTCTTTAAGTACCTGTTTCAATCGTTCTCTACCAATTTGATCAAATCGTTTTTGCACCTTCATTACATGTTCTTTATCTGATTTTATCTGACTCTCTATTCTTTCGTAATCTTCATAACTGTCATATTCCCACATAGCGAATACCTCGGTATTTTTCTCATCCTTATCGATCAACCATCGTCCAATTAACCTAGCACCATACTTTAGCTGAGACGGTAATAATATTTCATTAAATAATTGATTAAACTCCTCAACGAAAGTTGATTCGACTATGTATGTTTTTCTTCTATAGATCATTTTTGTTTGTCCTTTCTTTTTTTAATTATTATTTTCGGTAATTTCCGATAACGTTTGGCATTCCTGACGTTCAAGCGGCTTAAGTGACCAAAGGGAACGGGTCGTCAGACTTAGCTGGTTGAATGTATCGCCTGAGTCAACTTCTCTGATCTCCCTCTTGGCGATCAAGGGCGAATGCCCGCAGTAGGAATGCAGTGTTAGACGATTCCATTGCCTTCCCCGATATACTAAATAATATCTATCAAGTTAACTTATTAAAATCTGTTATATCACCAAAGTCTAAATCCTCATATTCTTGCATATCCCAAAATTCACGTCCATTATCAAACAATAGGATAATATACTTGTGGTAGTTTTTATAAAATTCAGTTAAAGTAATCCGATTTCCACCCTTAACACGTCTATAATCAACATGAGCTACATTATTCCTAATATTTCGAAAGTCTGACCCGAAATTAACAGGACATGTATCTTCATAATAGCTTCTTGCATTTGCCCACTTAGGAGCATAATTATTATCTATAGCAGTTCGCCAATTTCGTAGAATTTTGTTAACTTCGTTGTTTACAAGTCCATCAATAATTTCAGGCTGTATGTTTCCAGTTTCTTTTCTAGCTCTAGTAACACATCCTTTAAAATACTCGTAAAGATGTTGAATAAACAAAGAATATGCATTATAGGTCATTAGATCTAGCTTCCTATCAGTTACTAATTTGTTGCTATATTTAATCTCTCTTAAACGAATAAGTTGATCAAAGGCTAATTGACATCTTGAAAGTTCATGAACTATTACTCTTACATGGTTTTGATCTATTTCATCTCCAATTTGGAACTTCATTATTTCCTCCTTTTTGCAATGGTTTCGTCTAACTCCCAATCTCCGCACTCGTTTATCCATCTGGATAGAGGAGTGCGTTTAGCACGACTGTTGGGTGTGATAGGCGAAGCTATTATTCAGAGTTCAGCTTTCTTCCTTCAAGTATACATTCGCTTCCATTATTCCAATTCCCTTCACTCGGTAGGAATCCACGCCGAATATCCTAACAAATATGTACACAGTCCCTCTCATGCCCTATAAAAAACCTTCAATGTTTATAACGCACTAATGCCCCGCGTCCAACACGCGGGGCATTACCATATTTATCATGAAAAGAGGTTACCTTTATACTAAAGGATGAACCTTAAAGTTAGATTATATTTAGATTAGATATAGATAAATATGTTGATATTCTACGCCCATATTGGAAGTCAGTCATTCGGCTTAGTCTCATCATTTTTAGCTATTTCTCGAACGATACGTGTAGGGCGCTCTACCCAATTCGTGCGGTCCATCCGCTGAACTTTGTTAAAAGGATCATTTTCTGTTCCATCATCATGATTCAGAGGAATCTTTTCTATAGATTGGGGTTGTACTTTATTGTTGCTACCTTTTGATGCTCCGCCATTATGCTTTCCTTTGTTCCATACTTTGTCTTTGCTCATTGTCATACTCCCTTTATTCAGTCAGTAGAAAACCATGATCCATATTATAGTTCACTAGGATTAGATTTGATTTTCTCCATAATCAACTCTGCTGTCTTTTCACCATTCGCAATACAATCTGGAATGCCTACACCATAATAGGAACATCCAGCCAGTATAACATTAGGGTAATTATTAGCCATCTTTTTCTCAAGAGATTCTACTACTTGATGATGGCGTATATGGTAATTAGGCATCACTTCATGCCATTTTGTTACATCATAGGTGATAGGTTGCCCTGTGATGCCTAGACTAGTCTCTACATCTTGCAGAGCTACCTTCAATAGCTCATCTTCAGAGAGTTGAATTAGCTTATCATAATGAGGTCCTGAACTTTTATAGAATAGTCTGACAAGCAGTCGCTGATCATCTGATGTATGTGCCCATTTGCGACTCGTCCATGTACAGGCATCACATTTCACATCATCACTATTAGCTGTAATGAATCCCGTTCCATCCGCAGGTAATTGCATATCTGGAATATCGAATCCTAGATACACACTGATGAGTGAACTGTTCAATAGTTGATTGAAATCTTCATTCAATTCCTCGTCTTGTAACAACGTTTGGGTGATGGTATGCATCGTGCCCAGAATAACAATATCTGCATCCAACGTTCTACCATTAGCAAGCGTTACGCTATAGTGCTCCCCATCTTTTTCAACTTTTTCCGCTTGAACACCTTTAATAATCTCTGTATCTACCAAATGCTGTTCCATCGAATCAATTAAGGTAGCAACTCCATCTTTAAATGATAGAAATTTACTATTACCATTTCCTTGGAATTTCGCCTTATTCGCAGATAATCCTTTAATAATACTTCCATATTCATTCTTATAATCAATAAGATAAGGTAGCGTCGATGCGATCGTGAGATCATCCAGTTTACCTGAATAAACACCGGAAAGGACAGGTGAAATTTGTTTATCAACTATTTCTTTGCCCAAGAATGCTTCTAGAAATTGACCAACAGAATCATCCCTCGTAAAAGTATCATTCGGGGTGTAGAAATCTTTCAGTGCTTCAACCTTACCTTCTGCAGAGATGAGTTCTGTCTTAGCCAGTGATTCTATACTCAATGGTATTCCAAAAACCGAATCCTTCGGAATTTGTTTCAGTTTACCTTCGGTATAGATATATGAAATCCCTGTCGCATTATATACAACTTCATCCTCTATCCCTAGTTCTTCTATTAAAGGAGCAACATTGCTCTTACGTGTGACGATGGAATCTGCACCTGACTCCATGGTAAATCCGCCATCATGTATCGTTCTTATCTTCCCCCCCAATAAATCACTGGCTTCAACCAATATAACATTAGCATGCAAGCTATTATTCTGTAACGATTTATGTAGATAATAAGCAGTAGATACCCCGGTTACTCCACCGCCAATAACAACGATTGTTCTCAATGTTATTACACCTGCTTTCAGTTTAAATCCTTCAACACATTAGTATATTATAACATAGTAATTTATCATTTATAACATACTTAACTCATGGTGAATTAGCGTAAAAGACATACCAATTTAATTCAAAGAAAACCTCTAAGTTCACTCCCACCTCAACTATTACATGAGGTGTTGTTTACGAGCTTACTCAGAGGGTAAATATGTTACTCCTTATAAAATAAAAGCTTAGTATGCGCTCCAACCTGCATCTGCGCTAACAACCTGTCCATTCACGAAACTTGAATCATCTGAAGCTAAGAATAATGCTACTTTTGCAATTTCCTCTGGCTTACCCATGCGTGGATTAATAGCCATCCCAAGCTGTTGACGTGAAGCACCAAACCCATTAATATTCGTCATCGAAGAAGCAATATTGGTCTCTACTCCACCCGGTGCAATGGCATTACAGCGAATTCCCTTTTCTGCGTACATGTAGGCCGTATTTTTCGTGAAACCAACAACAGCATGTTTAGAAGCCGTATATGCAGCACCTGCGCGAGCACCGAATAATCCACCAGCAGAAGCAATATTCACGATCACGCCGTTTCCTTTTTCTAAAAAGATAGGCATAACTTTACGCGTCGCCCGCATCACGCTCGTTGTGTTAATCGCGAATATTCGTTCCCAGTTATCATCTTTTATATCACCAGCAGGTTCAAAATTATCCATAATACCTGCATTATTCACCAAGATATCTACTGTTCCAAATGTGCTTACTGTTGTATCAATTAAATTCTGAATATCTTCCTCTACAGCAACGTTTGTCTTAATGGCTATAGCTGTCCCACCGTTCGCCTTAATTTCTTTGACAGTTACATGAGCACCATCAAGATTTACATCAGATACGACTACCTTCGCACCTTCCTCAGCGTAAAGTATAGCAATCGCCTTGCCCATACCTGATGCTGCTCCAGTTACCACAGCAATCTTATCTTTCATTTTCATTACATATCCTCCAATGTGCACGCCTATATGACTATCGTAATGTGTTGAATCAATGTTGCTTACATTAAAATCTACCTCTTTAGCCAAAACTATTCCCCAATTCAAAAAACTACACTATCCCGTGTGGAGCGATGGATATCTTTATTTCTTCTCAACCTCATGCCCACCAAACTCGTTACGAAGTGCGGCTACAACCTTACCCGTAAAAGTATCACTTTCTAACGAACGATAGCGCATTAACAGGGACATCGCGATGATCGGTGTAGCGGTTTGCAGATCAAAAGCCTCTTCAACCGTCCATCTTCCTTCACCTGAAGAATTCATAATACCTCGTATATCATCCAACTTCGAATCTTTTGAAAAAGCTTGTTCCATCAATTCAATTAACCAAGAGCGAATGACAGAGCCGTTATTCCATACGCGGGCCACTTTCTCATAGTCGAAATCGAAATCACTTTTTTCAAGAACTTCGAAACCCTCACCTATGGAAGCCATCATACCATATTCGATCCCGTTGTGAACCATTTTCAAATAATGTCCACTACCCGCTCTACCCGCATACAAGTAACCATTCTCAACAGAAGTATCCTTAAATATTGGCTCAACTAAATCCCATGTCTCAACATCTCCACCGATCATATAACAAGCTCCATGGCGAGCACCTTCCATACCACCCGATGTGCCTACATCCATAAAGCTAATACCTATTTCTTTCAATTGTTCATAACGGCGAATCGATTCCTTATAATGTGAATTCCCCGCTTCTATAACAATATCCCCTTGAGATAAAAGTGGTGAAAGTTCAGAAATAACAGAATCAACAACCTTATGCGGAACCATAATCCAGAGAATTCGCGGAGTTTCCATCGATTGAACAAGTTCCTGCAAGCTTGCAACGCGTTGTGCACCATATGCTTTCATTTCTTCCGTTGCTTGGGTATTTAAATCAAACGCAACAACATCATGTTTATGATCGATTAGATTTTTCCCCAAGTTTAATCCCATTTTGCCTAAACCAATTAACCCGACTTTCATTTAAATTCCTCCAATATTGTTGAATCCCTATCTAATTAACCAATTAACCGTTATATGAATATTCCTTATCAGAAGTCGTAGGATTCTGATTCACATCAAATGCATCTAAAGCCCAACGATGTCCGTCCACTTCTAATAATTGGTATGAACCCTTTGGTCCGTATGACCCTGCTTCGTATGTTTCTAGTGGTATAAGATTGTTGTCGATGGCATTTAATATAGGTTGAACCCATTTCCACGACAATTCCACTTCATCCCAATGAGCAAAAAATGTAGCATCACCACATAAAGCATCAAGGATTAACTTTTCATAGGCTTCAGGCATATTCTTTTCATTTGAGTAACAATTCATCCGTTCGGGTATTGATGCCACATGATTCTGTGGATTATTTGAATTGATTTGTATATAGACTTCTTCATTAGGGCTGATATCAATCACGAGAATCTTATTTGAATTGATTTTATTCTTCTTAGATTCTGTTAATGTTTCTTTGAATTCAATCACGATTCGGGTTGCTTTTTCCTTCAGTCTTTTACCTGTTCGGATATAGATAGGAACTTTGTTCCAGAAATAATCATCAATCCATAAACGTGCAGCCATGAATGTTTCAATTCTAGAGTTAGCAGAGACTCCTTGCTCGTCTGCATATCCAATGACAGGATTCCCATTTAATTCACCCGCGATATACTGCCCTAACACGACATTGTGAATGATATCTTCCTCTTGTAATGGTCGTAAAGATTCCATAATTGCTTTCTTGTTCGCGCGGACATCACCGGCAACACCTTTATTCGATACTTGTATAGCAATCATCATCAGAAGTTGAAGCATGTGGTTCTGAAACATATCTCGTAAAGCTCCAGCTTGATCATAATATCCTGCTCTTTCTTCTACACCAACCGTTTCATCCGCAATAATTTGAATGTTAGAAATTTGATGATTGTCCCATAATGTTTGCAGCATGGGATTCGATGATTCAATAACATCAAGATTCTGTACCATAGGTTTCCCTAAAAAATGATCTATACGGAAAATTTCCTCTTCTAGAAAAGCTTGACTGAGGTTTTCATTAAGTTCTTGAGCTGATAACAAGTCACGACCAAATGGTTTCTCAATAATTAGACGTTTCCACCCTTGCGTAGTACCTAACCCACTTTCCTTGATGTTCAAAACAATCACATCGAAGAATTCCGGGGAGACAGACAAGTAGAACATCCGATTTTCTACGATATTCAGTTCTTGTTCACGTTGATTAACGACTTCAAGTAGCTTATAGTAATCACCGATCTGATTAACATTTAATACACAGTATCGGAACACATTTAAGAAAGCTGTCATCGTATCCTGATGATCCGGCGTATTTCTTGAAAATGTATGGATAGATTGCTTTACACTATTTTGAAAAGCTTCATCGGTAAGTTCTCTTCTTCCCAATCCAATAACAGAGAATGATGGAGACAACTTTCCTTCTATAAACAAATTATATAATGCAGGGTATATTTTTCTTTTAGCTAAATCGCCTGTTGCACCAAATAAGATAAATGACATACTATCCATCCGTAATCCCCCAGTAATATTATCGTTGTATAAAAAAAACTGATATACACGATAAAATATTTTTATATTTAATTACTTTTTGTAAGTAACATTCTAACTTAGCCAATAATAAACCTATCGACAACATTAGTCAATAAGCAGAAAGGGCTGAACCGTCCTTTTTCAAGGAGTTTATCCGTCTGATGTTAGCGAAACTATGTATCACTTTAGGGTATTAAGTGAACCTTTTACTTTCTTATATTTTCAAAAAAAAACCTGAAGAAAATAACTTCTTCAGGGTCTTTTTGACTCTTCCATGATATTATTTGATGACCACACAAGCGATCCGATTACCAGAATTACCAGAAGGGTCAGTCATATAATCATCAGCTTTCTCATGGATAATGAGGGCTGTCCCCCCTTCTTTCAATAATGAATTAGCTACTCCCTTTTTCAAGGTAACTGCTTTGCTAGTCAAATCTGCGATCACAGTACCATCATTTTTCACGAGAATGTTCGGTAAATCTCCAGCATGGTAACCATCAGGGTTATTAAAACCATGCTGCTTTTGCTCTGGATTCAAATGTGCACCAGCCGATTTAAAATCAGGAGCTTCACACTTTCCTGTCTCATGGAAGTGAATTCCATGTTCACCTGGAGGAAGATTTTTCGCTTCCACATGAATCTGCACACCTTCCTGATTTTCAGTTAAAACAGCAGATCCAATCTCTTCCCCTTTGCTGTTAATCATCTTCGTTTTGACTTCCAACTCATCTGATTTTGCGAATGCTGCCGGGATTGCGAATGCAGCAACCAACATTACGAAACAAAGAACACCAATACTTACGAACATGCTATTTCTTTTCATTACGCTTATAGTCCTCCTATATTTGGAATTTGCTTCTTTGTTTATCCTAGCCTTTTTTTCGCTAAAAGAAACACGAGCAAGCAGAAACGGCTATACTTTCCTCTTTCAAGGACAGTATCCGTCTCTGCCGAAATATAAGAAATAGAGTAACAAGTGAAACATATACTTTCTTATATTTTCACAAAATATAGAAATCATGAATAATTTCTAATCCTTTATGCAAAACTACAGCATGTCGTTCTTATATCTAAGGGGGTGTTTACATGAATGAATCGAATAACAATCAACCATCGAAATCAGAAGTTCAAACAACGAAGCTAAACAAAGTACCTTTCCCAGGTGAATTTGATACTGAGTTTTCTGCTGATGAGGTGGCGGAAGTATTTGAACAGAATCCAGCTCAAAATCAACAAGCTAAGGATCAAACACCTGAATGATTTGATCTAAGCAGATGATTTTTATGAACTTTTGTAAGACAAACAAGGCAACTTTTCATTCAATTATGAATGGAAAGTCGCCTTGTTTATAGTTATAATTCGTTGTCCAACCCTAATACGTCTCTAAATGTAGCACTTCATCAATCGCAATCATATCTTTAGGAGCGGGTTCTACAGCCGGATATCCTAAGCCAATGATAACTACTACACGAAGGTGATCAGGTATACCTAACAAACCACGAACGTACCCCTCTCTCTTACTAGATTCCTCATAATCTTCCGAGTGATACACAGCACCCCAGGCAGCACCTAGATCAGATGATACAGCCGCTAGCCAGAGATATCCTCCTGCTATAGAAGCATCTTGTAACCAATATTTACTTACATCCGGACTTCCTGTTATCACGATAGCAGCCGTCGCTTCTTGAAGCCATTTCACATAGGGTGTAGTTGTACTCAATTGTGTAAGTATCGCTTTATTTGTAATTTGAATAAATTCTCTAGAAGGCAGATTATTTCCTGTAGGAGACATATAAAGAGCCTGTGAGAGCTTCTCCAATATATCCTTCGGTATCGGTGTGTCCTTAAATTTAGTAATTTCTCTCCGTATATTAATAGCTGAATATACATCCATCATCACTACAACTCCTCCCAGGAATTTTTAAAGTACATAATATATACTTTAGAAACTACAATTTTGATAACCATGTACAAAGGAATAATCGTGATAATCCCTACGATTCCTAACAAATCCCCACTTGCTAATACTAGAATAATGGTCGTCAGCGGATGAATATCTAACTGTTTCCCAAAAATATAGGGTGCGAGAATATTGTCTTGTATTTGTTGTGCGACAAGAATGACTATAAGTGACCAGATTGCAACAGAAGGCGATTCAACAAAACCAATAATGACAATCGGTATCGATGAGAGTATCGCTCCTACAAATGGAATGAAATTTAAGATCACCGCGATGACAGTTAACAATAGTGCATAAGGCAAACCAATAATGAGAAATCCGATATACATTAGAATACCTAGAAATACATTAACTAGTACACGCCCTACGATAAATCCACTTAATACGGTATCAATCTCACTTAATACCTCTATTCCAACATCCCGAAATCGCTTGGGTAAGAAACCAACGATCCTTTTACCAAATTTCTCGCCTTCTTTAAGCATATAAAAAAGAAAGAGTGGAAAGGTAAACAAAATAATTGCAAAATTAGAGAAGAAAGAAACTAAACCTGAAACATAATTAGTTAAGAATACGAAACCTTGATTAAGATATTCTGTTAATTGTGTTAGTGGACTCGCATCATCTGGTAGAACTCCTGCTAAGAAACCACTCTTTTCTAGTTCACCGAGTTGTTGACTTAATGAATTAAAAAGATTTGGTGCATTAGTAACTAGGTTTAGCAATTGATCAACAAGTGGTGGCCACAAACCGATAATAAATCCAACAACACAGATTAATGCGACTACGTAAATAATTAGAATTGCATACGTACGTGTAATTTTCTTACGTTCCATTAGATCCACTAAGGGGCGTAATAAGTAATAGAGAAATCCTGCGAGCAGAAAGGGAACAATGATAATCATATTAAATAATGCAAACACAGGTTGAAAAATGAAATCGACAAGAGATCCCAAATAAATAATAAGCAACAGTAAAATAACAGCAATACATAATCTGATAAACCTATTTGATATAGTCAATATGTTCCCTCCCTTTATTGCTTATTTATGAAAAAAGCCTTACAAATCCGTAAACTGTACAGATTCATCAAGGCTGACCATCATGATTCATTATTATATATAATTGCTCTAAAAGGCAACTCCTATGCCACCCTCACTTGCATATGTTCCCATGATCGGACCCATATTCGAGAATAATACTTCTTTGAATGGATGTTTTGCAAGAATTCTCTCTTTAATTTCAAGTGCCCTCTTCTCACAATTACTATGAACAATCGCCACTACAGCGTTCTCATAATCATGTTGTTTTTCATCTAGTTTTGCCAAAAGACTGTTAAGCGCCTTAGGAAATCCACGCGTCTTTTCAACTACTTCTACTTTGCCTTCTTCACTAATTTTAAGTAGCAACTTAATATTTAGCATTGAAGCTACAGTTCCAGAAAGGCGACTTAATCGTCCACCTTTAATAACATTCTCTAAGGTCTCCAATGTAAAGAATGCCTTTACTTCTCTTGCCTGATGTAGAACTTTCTCTTTCAATTCCACTAAGCTTCCACAAGTTTCCGACCATTTAGCAGCCATCCCAACAACAAGGGACAGTCCACCAGAAAAAGTCTTAGAATCTATGATTTCAATGACATTCTTATGACCCTCTTCTTCATACATTTCTTTAGCAATCATCGCTGCCTGAAAAGTACTGCTTATATTAGAAGACATGCTAATAACTAAGATATCCGTACCTTCTTCCACTTCTTTAAACTTTTCGAGGAAATCTTGCGGACTAGGACTAGCTGTGGTGGGCAACTCCTTTGACTCTCTCATTCTAGTATAAAAAGTTTCAGTATCCATATCTGCTGACATACTTTCATCCTGAAAATGAACAGATAAATGGACGATCGAAATATTATATTTCTTAATATAATCTAGTGGTAAGTCAGACCCGCTATCTGTAATGATCTTAATTGGCATATCTACTTATACTCTCCTTATGGGCTCAACTATGATTTCGTTACTTCAGTAATCATGATTACTAGTTCTAAATAACTATACACGATTTAACTCTATTATATCTGTGAAGTATACGTGAATCAATTTTGCTAATTATTGGCTTATTGCTCGCCGTACCCTAGGAGCAATTTCTGTTGCCAGGAATTCGATGTTTCTAGCAACTTGATCATAGGGTATACCACCAATATCAAGCTGTGCCATGAAACGTTGATGTCCGAATAACTCATATTGTTGCAATATTTTCTCAACTACTTGTTGTGGGCTTCCTACGAATAATGCTGTATCTGGGTTAGCCATTTGATCGAACTCTGCACGAGATATCTTAGTTAAGTCCTTGCCGAGCTGATGATCTACATATTTTCGATAATTCGAATAATAAGGGTAATATTCATCTTTAGCTTGCTGCGTAGTTGTTGATATGTAACAATGGCCTGTTACGCCCACCTTTAGTGTGTTCATATTATGACCCGCACGGATTCCTGCAGAACGATAAGCTTCTACTAACGGTTTAAAGCGGCTCGGATCTCCACCTAGAATAGCCATAGCCATACCTGTACCCAATCTCCCTGCTCGTTCTGCACTTTCAAGTGTACCCCCAACGCCTATCCACATGGGTATCTTCTCTTGAATAGGTCGTGGTGAAATATCCACATCATTTATGGGAGATCGATACTGACCCTGCCATGATAATTTGTCATTTAAGCTTAACTGTTGAAATAACTCATAATTCTCGTTGAATAATTCATCATAATCGTCTAGGTCATAACCAAAGAGGGGAAATGATTCCAAGAACGCTCCTCGCCCAGCAATAATTTCAGCTCGTCCATTTGAGAGTAAATCCAATGTTGCAAATTCCTCAAACAAACGGACAGGATCAATCGTGCTTAGGACCGTTGTAGCACTCGTTAGTTTAATTCTCTTCGTTATTTGGGCAATGGAAGATAAGACAACAGCGGTCGCCGAGACGGCATAATCCAGACGGTGATGCTCACCAATTCCGATAATATCCAATCCAGCTTCATCAGCTAACACTGACGCTTTCAATATCTCTTGAAGTCGTTGTTGGCTACTAATCGATTTTCCTGTATATGGATCGGGTGTGATATCCCCTAATGTATAAATTCCAATTTCAAACCCTTTATTGTTCGATGATGTAATCTCCTGCATGTCTTTTCCTCCTGATTATAATCCTTGCCACCAAGGAATCATTTCATAGACACTTAACCCATCATGCTCCCCGATCACTTTCAAATTATTCATTTCTTCTAATGTATATCTATTCACTTTTACACTTGATTCAACATAGTATGTCTTCTTTGAAAATGTAGATACATACACATAACATACATCATCACTTTGAGCATCTAATACTAATAATTCTGCTGGAACTCCAGTAATTGCGATAATGGCATGAAGGGCATTTTCTTCCGTCACGATCCTATTTCCCCTTTGTATTTTCTTGTTAAGTCTTTCTTCTTTATATCGAAGAAAAGGCTCCCACAGTACAGTTCCATACCGGGGAGCTCTTTCTAGTTCCTACATAGGATTACTTCTTCTATTCTGCAGGTGGGGTAAATGAACGAGCAGCAAATTCTGCATCCAACATATAGAAAGCGTTGCTGTCTTTCTCAATACGTTTCAACTTCTGAATGATGTTATCAAAGAGTGATTCTTCTTCAACCTGTTCATCAATAAACCATTTCAGGAAGTAAATGGTCGCATGTTCGCGCTCAGAAGTAGCTAAATCCGCCAAATCATAGAATCTCTGCGTGTTCTGTTGTTCATGAGCATAACCATGTTCGAATACATCGAGAATCGAAGAATATTCATTCTTCGGTTCTGGTAATGCTTCGAGCGTAGCACGTTGTCTACGATCATTGAGGAATTTATATATCTTCATTCCATGGAACCGTTCTTCTTCAGCTTGAATGATAAAAAAATTGGCAAATCCATCTAGACTTTCACCTGAGCAATATGCAGCCATTGCGAGATAGACATGTGCTGAATAAAATTCAAAATTCATCTGTTTATTTAGTGCTTCCGCTAATCCTTCTTTCATTGAACAAGTCACCTCAACTTCTTAGTGGTTTTTTAATCATCATAAGGAATAGTCTCCCATACCTATTTATCGTAACATGAAGCCAAAAAACCTTCAACTCAACAGAGTTAAAGGTGATTTAGTGATGTATCACTATTTTGTTATCGGAGATAAAAATCGACGTAATGCTGAAATTAGTAGATCATGATCCTCTTGATCCGGCAACCCAGAGACAGTAACTGTTCCAATGCGACCTTTATCTTTTTGTACAAGTGGAAATCCACCACCGGCACCTACATAATCTATAAACGGCAACCCGTAACGTTCCTCTAACGTTGTGCCTTCATTCTGCATTTCTAGAGCTTTATGCCATGAACTCCAACCGAAATGGTTGACTACATTATTCTTCCGCCGTATCCAATCTTCGTTCTCAGCTACGGTTCCCTCCATAGCATGTAAGAATAGTCGTTGCCCCGATACGGTAATATCTACGGTAATTCTTTTCCCAGTTAGTCTCGCTTCTTCTACAATCGCTAGTCCTAATTGCAATGCCGTATCATTCGTAAAAGAATTAAATTGTAATTCTAGTTCTTCCTTCTCCATTTGCTCAATTCGTTGCCTAATCGTTAGCGTCATCAATAAACTCCTCCTCTGCGAAGCATGTCCAGTAATTGAAGCGTACCACGGAATATATACGGCATCAATACCCAATCTAACTTATTTCTCCACGAGAATCCCATCCTGTAAATAAAGGACACGATCACACCATCCCAACATTCGCTCATCATGTGTTACCATAACAGCCGCTTTCCCTTCTCTTTTCACTTCCTCAGCTAACATTTGTACTACTTCCTTGCCACGATTGAAATCAAGACTTGCCGTAGGTTCATCTGCAAACAATATAGCTGGATTATTCATCCATGCTCGTGCAATAGCTACACGTTGCTTCTCACCACCAGATAGCTTTTCAGGGTAATGATTTCGACGTTCCCAGATCCCAAGACGTTTCAGTAGATAGGAAGAGCGCTTCTTAGCTTCACTGGATTTTTGCTTCGCAATTTTAGCTACATATAGTAACTGCTCTTCAACCTTCATATAGGGGATTAGCTGAGCATTCTGAAACATAAACCCTATTTTTTCTAATCTAAATTGCGTGAGTTCCATTTTATCTTTCGTTAAGAGAGATTCACCATCGATGAGAATGTCACCGCTAGTCGGACTCAGAAGTGCTCCTGCAGTTGATAGAAACGTACTTTTACCCGAGCCAGAAGGTCCGAGAACGGCAACGAATTCACCTTCCTTCACCTGTAAATTCAGTTTATTCAGAACGGTACTTGTAGAGTCACCATCACCATAAGTCTTTGTTACTTCTGTCATTGTTAATTTAGTTGTCATGCTCCAACCCTCCCAATGGCTTCTAATGCATCCACTTTAGCTACCCTTAATACAGATATAAGTGATCCAATCAGCGACATTCCTACAAATAAAACACTAGTAAGGATCATTGTAGAAATATTCAACCGGAAAGGTAATGACTCGGGTAGAATTGTAGACATACCACCTGTCAACATTAGGCTTATAGCTATACTGATAACCGATAGAATAAATACCTGTCCAATTACACTCCACGCTAAATAAGATGTTTTGGTCCCTATCGCCTTTAAAATCCCGAACTGACTAGTCTTCTGAATCGTAATAACATAGAAGAAGACCGCTAGTACAACTGCAGCAATTACAAATAAAAAGACAATCATCATAAGTAATGAACTTTGTTCCTCAGCATACCCAGGAATACTGGATATTGCTTCTTTTTGTGTGATGATATCAAGTCCATCTAACTTATCCTGTAAGCTTGACACTTGGATTTCTGTTGCCTGAACAGCAATCGTATTGATTAATGCAGAGTTATCTTTCTGACCCCTACCTAAGTTCATTTCCTGCCAATCTTGATCATTCATATATACGACGGGAGTATGGCTGTATGAATTATCTTCAACGAAACCAACAACGTTCCAATCCATTCCAGTCTGTTGATCACGAATAATACTTCCAATTTCTATACCGGACTCTTCCAGCTTCCGATCTACGATGACATTTCCTTGCATATCATTCGTAATCATGTCACCTTGAACTACCGATGGTGCAATCATTCCAGACATATCGACTGCAAAAAAAGTTATATCCGCCTTTACATCAAGGTCTGTGGCCGTAATCGTACTCATTTGAATACTTAATGGTGTAGCATTATCGTTACCAACAATGGAACGGACATCCTGTAAATCTGATTCATTCAACTGGGAACGTCTGAATTTATGATCAGCGTCACCTTGAACAATGAAATAATTCGCTGGCATATTCTCAACAGCTGATACATTTGCATATGCTAAGCCTTTCGCCAAACCCGTTACGAATAAAACAAGAAACGAGACCAACAACATGATGACCACAATCAGTGTGTATCTTGCTTTCGAATGGCGCAATTCTCTTAATGCTAGAAACATGGTATCACTCCTTCTAATCTGTATAGATACAGTGTAGAAGAAGAATGTGAACAGAGAATGAATAACAAATTACAAATAAGGTAGAGTGATTGTGAAAATCGTTCCCTCTCCAACCGTACTTGTGACGTCAATCGTTCCCTTATGTGATTGAATAATTTTTTGAACAATCGATAGACCTAATCCAGTGCTATGAGTTTCTCGCGTCCTTGCAAGATCTACTTTATAGAACCGATCAAAGATCATAGGTAGTTCTTCTTCAGCTATTCCTTCACCTGAATCAGAAACCGTAATTAAACAATGTCCACCTTCAAGTTTCGCAGCTATGAGAATATTCCCACCTTCAGGAGTATATTTAATCGCATTTGATATGAGATTCACCCACACCTGGTAAAGCATATTCGCATCACCATGAATGGTTATATCCGCTGGCAAGTTCAACCGAAGTGCCAAATTTTTCTCTGTCAGTTTCCACTCCATCATTTGAATAACTTGCCGAATTTGAGATCGTAGTTCAAAGGCTATTATTTGTAGTGGATTATCGTCGTAATCTAATGTTGACAAAGTAAGTAATTGTTTACTTAACAAGGATAGACGTTGACTTTCCTCTTCAATAATAGAAAGGTAGCGATATTGTTGCTCATCAGATAATGATTGTTCCTTAAGGGTATGTGCAAATCCCTGAATAGAGGTAAGCGGAGATTCAATTTCATGAGATACATTTGCTACAAATTCCTGTCTTGAACGATTCGTCCGCTCTAACTCTGTGCTCATTTCCATAAAATGTGTAGC
This sequence comes from Paenibacillus crassostreae, assembly GCF_001857945.1. Taxonomy (NCBI): domain Bacteria; kingdom Bacillati; phylum Bacillota; class Bacilli; order Caryophanales; family Paenibacillaceae; genus Paenibacillus; species Paenibacillus crassostreae. The sequence goes on along the minus strand of NZ_CP017770.1, from coordinate 4,577,060 downwards.
TAATTGACCGATTTCATCCCGTCGCCACGTATTCAATTTAATATCATATTGGCCTTTTACAATCCTTTTAGTAGCCATTGTAAGGTGTGTAATAGGTCTTACAATATGGAGTGATGTTATCATTACGAATCCTAAGCATAACATTAGTGTAATTCCAAGTAACATCGCAATAAAGATACGCAACTCTCCAAATTGTATTTCTGCATCTGGACGTATAAACAATGCATACGGTTGATCATTAATTTGGATAGACACACCTATGCTATTTCGTAACTCATTGTTAAAAAAACCCGTAATAAACAGCTTACTCGGGAATTCCGCCACTCCATGATATACTTCTCCGCTTAGCACCTTTTTCAGGACTTCCTCGTTCAAATTCATCTCGTTAAAAGGTCGGCCGTATTGTTGTTCCTCTCCCTGTTCATTGGTTATATAAATTTTATAACCTAAAGAAGATACGCTTTCTAGGTATTCCTCTGTTGTCTCCGGATGGAACTCATTAAATTCCTTTAATTGAAGCGCCATTTGAGTTAATTTCAAGTCATTTTCAGGCTTAAGTTTGATTTGATAATACATATTCGTTGCCAGAAATCCGATCACACTACTCACTATAATAGTTGAACAAAAGACAATACACATTCGTACATAAAGTGACTTCATCATTTTGATACCTCGACTTTATACCCAATTCCCCGAACTGTTCGAATATTGAAATCATCCTGATAGTCCACAAATCGCTCACGCAATCGCTTAATGTGAACATCTACCGTACGATCATCACCTTGATAATCGACACCCCATACAAGCTCAATTAATTCTCCTCGTGAAAATAACCGTCCCGGATATTTAGCCAATTGCGCTAATAGCTCGAACTCTTTTACTGGTAATAAAAGTATTTGTTCTCCATCGGTTATTTCATAATTCTTGCGATCAATCACTAGGCGATTCAAGCGAATGATATCCTGAGAAGCTATGGAATACCGTCGAAACAATGCATTAATTCGAAATAATAACTCTTCTGGTTCAAAGGGCTTTGTTACATAATCATCAGTTCCTCTTAAATAACCTTGCTCTTTATCACTTAGCTGTTGACGTGCAGTCACTAATATAATTGGGATATCATAGGTCTTTCGTATATATTCACACAACTCTAGTCCATCTATATGAGGCATCATGACATCTACAATGGCTAAATCAATCGTCGTTTCCTTCATTTTATCTGTCGCATCTCTACCATCACTTGCTTCAATCACTTGGAATCCTTCTTTAGTTAAGACATGTCTTAATAACATACGAATATTGTGATCATCGTCTGCGACTAATAACTTTCTCATCATGACACACTCCTAATTCATTCCACATCGAAATCGAAATATTGTTTCGGAAAAGGTTCATTAATCAATTTATAATTTAAAGATAACATCAAAAAGCTGAAGTCGCTATCACGCCGACTCCAGCTTTTGTCCCCATTCTATACTCCACATCAATAATTCGTTATTTATTTATCAACATGAACTATAGTCGTTTCACTTGTAGTTGTACCTGCAGCATTGATTAACTCTGCGTAATATTCATATTCTCCTACTGTTCTATCTGTTAGCTCAGACACTACATTTTGAGCATGGGGTGTAACTTCGCTTAGAATCCTCGTATCTATTAATGTTCCATTCTCATACAGTCGATACTCAGACCCATTGGTACCCCACCATAAATTCATCGTGAGGTTATATGTGCCATCCCCATCCCAATTATCATGCGACAGTACAGACTTACCCGGTGAAGAATCGGTTACTGCAACGTTTAGTTGATCACTTGTAGCTGTACCATGGACATTGCTCAATTCCGCAGTATAGGTGTAGATACCGTTTGATTTGCCGGAAATATCAGTCTTTACACTTTGTGCTGATGGGGATGAATCATTTAACTTCTGTGTATCGATAAGAATACCATTCTCATATAACTTGTATACAGATCCATTGTTCCCCCACCATAAATTCATAGTGATCGTATAATCACCATCCAGAAGACCTGTGTCATGACCGTTATTATCTGACAAAATCGGTTTACCTGGGACATCCGTTGCTAGAATCGGAGCAGTCTCTTCGAGTGAAAGTGAAAAGTCACTTATTCCTCTAGGTTTTAGTTGATAGACACCTTTGAAGATGGCTGATATCCCCTTGATATCAACAATTTCTCCTTCTTCATAAGGGAAATCTGTTAAACTCAACCCAGTACGTGTGTCTACTCGAACATGGGTACTTATTGATCCATTAACTGCATCAAATTCAAAAGACCCTGATGGACTCGCAGTGATAATATTATGAATAGTCACATTTTGAAGCTTAATCAATTGTCCTTGATTCGCATCATTCACTGTGGATGCTTGTGATGGATCGGGTAGAGAAGACGTTCCCGTCTTTTCCAACGTAACCGGATTAGTTAGCTCTAGTTCCGTGTTATATAGGGTGAGTGGCGCAGTTATCTTAATTGTATCCCCTTGGTGGAACCCGCTTAGACTTTGATAGACATAAATTCCTCCAGTAGCATCTTGAAGATAAAATGCCTGCCCACCAAAGGCACCAGGTTCAGTTGTAATTACACCTCCTAAGGTCACTAGTGAACCCTCTGATAAGGAGCGGGCTTCAGCAACAGTAATGGCATCAGGAATTGGATTTCCTTCAGGTGGTAATGTCTCTGATGGTACATCCGCAATTTGAACAGCAGATGTGATTAAATTACTTCCATTTTGACGAAGTCGAAGATTGGCTGAACCAGTAGTCGCAGGCTTTAATTGAACAATAAGATCTTTATACGCTCTACCATTACTATTTGATGTCATACTAAATGTTGTGCTATAACCATATCCAGTTGGCCAGGTACCATCCGCATTCTGAACTTTAGCAACTTGTGTACCTCCCGCTAGGTATATTCCTGTACTAAACCCAGAAACAGTGGAATTTGCAGGAAGGTTATCTGCAACGACTCTTATTTGGAAATGTTCCGCATTTGGAAGTTGTGCTTGATGAACAAAACTGTAAGAAGCACTTGCGCTAGCTGTTGGTCCACCATAAGATCCTGCTTTGAAAGTCGAGCGATCCCACCACTTATATCCAGCTGCTGGAGCTGACCATGGTTCAAATTGAGGTTCTGTAGATGTTTGCGGAACTTCAATAGGAAGTAATGCTGTCACCGGATCAAGTTGTAGATTAGCCACTTGGTCAAGACTCGTATAACTTTCGTCTTCCGCCAACCAGTTCATAATATTAACAAGTAGAACTCCGTCATCTTGTTCTTTAAAACCATCATAGGTTGTTTTTGTTGTACCTGTTTCTTCGCGTTTATATTTAGGAGTAGCATCCTCAACAGGTGAAGAATCCCCAATAAATGCTGCTTTTCCAGCACCTACTTTGGATACTGCAACATATGGCCCTTCATTAATACCACCACCATTATATACACCTTGATCCACGGCGTTGCCCCATGCTTCATCCGTCTCAGGAAGATATACAATCCCCTTTGCTTTGGATGGATCTGTTATAGCAAGTGTCGATCCAGCATGCATCGCAACAGCCGAGACACCTTCTGTAATTCCGAATGATTGATCCGCAGCTACGATGTCATTCGCAGTAATATTTCCTAATGCATTATAACGGAAACGTACACCAAAGTTCGTTCCTAACCAATCTGAGCTCACTACATCTTGCATAGCGTCTGAATTCCGCTCTTCTGTACTCATTCCTTGCGTAGGATCTGCCCAAGCACCACGACGATATCCATTCATAGATTCTGAACCATCCCAACGGTTCTTATTGCGATCAGCATTGTAGTGATCTCCAATGAAAAATATGCTATTTCCGTTGTTCACATATTGCTCCATGGCAGCCTGTTCACTTTGTTTGAAAGGAACATTTGCTTCAGCGATGACAAAAACATCATAATCCTTTAAATCATCATAGCTAATGGCGGTTGTTTTACGAAGTTCTTGAACATCATAACCCTCATTGGCAAGTGCATTTCCGAAATCTGAGAAAGCTCCATCAATCACCCAATCTGCCGCTCCAGCCGTCTGACCATGAGTATTATCAAATAGAATCTTCTTTCCTGCGTTCTCATTCACAACTTTGGCCATGATGAAAGGCGCTGGGTCTGTCGGTCCCTCGGCCATTACAGTGGGTAGCTCAGAGCCTATAGCAACCTGTAGGCTGAATGCCAAAGATAATGCGATTGTCGACTTCATAACTCTAGTTTTGAACTTAGTAAACTGTTTCATCATTTCCCTCCAGTTATAAAAGACTTGTATAACAAAACAAGTCTATCATTAATAAATAACAAAAAGTGTTGATTTATGTAAATTTTATATAAAATATATACACTAAAAACTCAAAAATGACCACTATTTTTACATTTATTTAAGGAAACAATCATATTCTATTAATGTTATTACTATATTCTTAATATAAGAATTGTTAGGGGGAGTGATTAGTGTGATATCAGATGCTAATGCCTGTATGTGGATGACTCTTTTCTTACGAAGCCCTGATCAGGAGAAGAAGCGTCAAATTGATAATATAAGAAATCAAAATGATACAAGAATCATGAATAGTATTTCTTTTCACCTCAGTTTAAGAAATGAATTATATCTGCTTTAACATGGCCGTTAAGTATAAACACAAATAGATATTGTCAGGATCTATAGGATATGACTATAATAAATAAGCTAGAATAACTCAGGGTGGTGTATTTATGTCGTATTCTATTCTTTACATAATCATTATTGCTGTCGCATTAATCGGTGGTGTAGCCACATTTATCATCGGTTATTCCAAGGCCAACAAAGTTGCAAGCTCTGAATATTCTCGGAAGACAAATGTAAACTTGAAAAAATTAACTTATTTCTATGGCATTGTTATTGTATTAGCGATCGCAGCTTTTATCTGGTATCTCAATTTATAATCAACATGAATATTATGATGTAGGATATATAAAGAGCCCCGCTTCAGTAGCGGAGCTCTTTATGTTATACACGAAGAATATATTTTTAGAATCCGTCTATTCCTTGATTTCTAAGGTCTTCGACTACAATCCTTGCAAGCTGTTTGGCTCCTTCACGTATAGGATGTAGGCCATCAGCTAGAAATAATGAACTTGTTGCATTTGGCCCAATGGATGTAAAGTATGCTGAACTTTGCCAATTCAAATCAACTAATACAGTATTCTCTTCAAAGGCTAAATCTAAGGTTGTTGTTCTATAATATTTACTCTCATCGTAGTGAATGCTATCTTCATTAAAGTCAGAAGCAAGACCTTGTGGTGTTATTAGTATGACCGTTGCACCTTTTGCCTGTACTTGTTGAATGATATCGCGCATATTACTCTTAAATTCATCTCTCGTAATCGTACTATTGCGATGAGTATCATTAATACCTAACTGCAATAAGAAATAATCCCCTGGTTTTATATATTTCACAATGGCTTCAGTTTGACCATCATTAAGGAATCCTCTAGATGCTTGTCCTGCAGTGGCCATATTTCGAATCTGGAAAGTATCTTTTTTAAGATATCTGAAGAGCATCTGCCCCCATCCACCACGTTCACTTGTCATTAAAGGATAATAATTGCTAACCGTTGAATCACCGCCAACATAAATCGTACGATTCGTGATCGGATCTTCTGATATTTGGATGATTTCAAGGGAGCTTAACGTATAAGTTTTACCTTCTTCACCTGGTGTTACAATGATATTTAATTGTCCATCAGTAATGGGCAATTGAAATTTATCTGTCGGATTAATACCCGTCATATTCATAATTTGATAGACATCTTCTGCAGCGACGCTTGATCTAGCCGTATCGCCCAATGTCACCTTAATCTCATAGAGCCCATTAGGGAGATCTAGATTGAATGTATTTTTACTTTTGACACCCGTTGATAGAAATTGCACTGCATCACTATGTAGGCCTTTACCAGAAGACACTATATTCTTCATATGCTCTGGTATATTAAATCCATATCCTTTCGTTAATGAGTACCTCTCAGTGGAACTAACCCCTATATAACCAGGCGCTACATTTCCTTCTCCAAAATCAAACCTATACACACTAGCTTCTGCTTTAACCTGACCAGTTGTAATGGATCCAAGCAAAATAGTGACCATTACTATAGTGCCTACAACCTTCATTAATCTGCCTTGATTCACATGAAGTCCTCCTCTTGAACGTTGAAAAATAAGTTCGTATTATATTTTAAGGATACCATACAATACGCGGAACTTAAATAATATGTACTTGTCACGTAGACTTCATACGGCCACTTAAAATATAGAAATAGAAAACAACCTGACAATAAATTCATTGTCAGGTTGATCCTGCAAGACTATATAATAGAGATCTTTTGTTTAATTTAAATGATTAACAAAATTTATTATTGTGGTGCTTTTACCCAGTCAGCTGCGAATTTTTCTAACCCTTGATCAGTTAGTGGATGTTTCGTAAGTTGCTCAATAACACTATATGGAACAGTGGCAATATGCGCTCCTGCCATAGCCACACGAGTAACGTGATCTGGGTGACGAACAGATGCAGCAATGATTTGTGCATCCAAGTTATGGATACGGAACAATTCTGCAATTTTAGCTACCAATAATACGCCATCTTCTGAGATATCATCTAAGCGACCTAAGAAAGGTGAAACATAAGTAGCGCCAGCACGAGCGGCTAGAAGTGCTTGGTTAACCGTAAACACCAATGTCACGTTAGTTTTAACACCTTTTTTAGTTAAATAACGGCAAGTTTCAAGTCCTGCAATATTCATAGGAACTTTAATAGTGATATTCTTGTCTCCACCATTAATCTTAATCAATTCATTTGCTTCAGCAATCATTTCTTCGGCAGTTATTGCGTTAGGTGTAACTTCCGCTGATACGGATTCAACTTCGGGCACCAATTTCAAGATTTCTTCAATACGATCTTCAAATTTAACGCCTTCTTTAGCTACTAAAGACGGGTTAGTTGTCACACCAGATAATACCCCGATTTTGTATGCCTTCTTAATATCCTCTACATTTGCAGTGTCGATAAAGAATTTCATGAGCAATGACCTCCTAGTTTTTAATAACCATTTTATTATAATCTTAATTCTAGAATTTTACCACGAATTTCTCACAATGAATTATTCGAATCTACAAATACAATTTCCAACAATGAACACTGTTTATATCATGACCGTTTACTCATACAAAATATCATTTTTTGTACAAAAAAACCTCAGACAATCGCAATGGAGAAGTAATGCTACTCCAGCGAATCTGAGGGGTTTTCTTTATCGAATGTAATTAGATCTTAGATACGACCACACGTTTGATAGTAAAGGAAATGATTAACCCAATCACAGCGATAATCATAGCGAATATGAAAGCACCTTGTACCCCTTCGGTAAATGCCGGGATGAGATGAGCTGGATCTTCAGGATTACTTACGCTATTCATATAACTCTTCTGACCTGCTGCCATAATGCTAACAGCAAGGGCAGTACCAATCGCACCAGCTACCTGTTGTAATGTATTCATAATCGCTGTCCCATCAGGGTAAAGGTCTCGAGGTAACTGATTAATACCATTCGTCTGAGATGGCATCATAATCATGGAAATCCCAATCATTAACGCACTATGAAGTACAATTACAAATACAACGGTTGAAGTTGCTGAGATACTTGAGAAGAACCACAGTGAAGCACTAACAATAGCAAGACCTGGAATAACAAGCCACTTAGGTCCATACTTGTCGAACAACCGTCCCATAATTGGTGACATGATACCGTTAATAATTCCACCTGGGAGAAGTAGTAACCCTGCTTTGAATGCAGAATACCCTTGCCCTCTAATTAAAAACATTGGAAGAACTAACATACTAGATAAAATAACCATCATACAAAGAAATACCATTAATACCCCAAGTGAGAACATTGGAAATTTAAAAGCACGTAGGTTAATCATCGGTTGTTTCATACCCATTTGGCGAATACCAAATAATACAAGAGCGACTACCCCTACGATAATTGCAATAATTACCTTTGGAGTCCCCCATCCTTCACTTTCACCAGCACTACTGAAACCAAACACAATACCCCCGAAACCAATAGATGATAAGACGATGGATATTGCATCAATTCTTGGTTTGGTGATCTTCGAAACATTCTGCATAAATAAAATTCCGCACGCAAGTGCAATAATAAGAACAGGCAATGCCAACCAAAAGATCCAATGCCAGCTTAAATTTTCAATCAATAGTCCTGCGATCGTTGGCCCAATAGCTGGTGCCACCATGATCACTAGTCCAATCATCCCCATTGCCGCACCACGCTTCTCAGCAGGGAATATGATCAGTATCGTATTGAACATCAGTGGTAGTAATAATCCAGTCCCAATCGCTTGAACAACTCTTGCCGTAAGCAAGATCTCAAAAGATGGCGCAATGGCTGCCAAAATTGTCCCAATAATGGAGAAACAAAGAGATGTTATGAACAATTGTCTTGTTGTAAACCACTGAAGCAAAAGGCCTGAGACGGGTACGAGTATCCCTAGAGTTAATAGATAACCTGTCGTTAACCATTGTGCAGTAGCAGGTGAAATGCTAAGTTGTTGCATCAGGTCACTTAATGCAACATTTAAAGCTGTCTCACTGAACATTCCTATAAATCCACTTAGCAATAAAGCTACCAATATGGGTAAAGCCCTAATATTCTTCTGATCAATCTGTGGTGCTCCTTGCATAGTTGCTTCCAAACTTCCCATCCTCCTTGTTATCTTTCTCTATCTGTATGTATCAATTTTTTGAAAAAAATTGATCTACACAATAAAACCATATATTATGTTACACCGTCAAATAAAATCTAATTTAAATTTGAATTAACAATAACTTCTTATTTCGTACGGCCTAGTAAATATAGAAAGTAAGGAGCCCCAATCACAGCAACCACGATTCCCGTGGGGATTTCAGATGGTTGCAAGAGCCATCTTCCAATGATGTCCCCCACAATAACAAGTAACGAACCAAGCATAGCAGATATTGGAATCAGCATTTGATGCTTCGGACCAACTAATCGTCTTGCCATATGAGGACCAATAAGACCAACAAATCCTATCCCACCACTTACAGACACACAAGAACCTGCAAGTCCAATCGCCACCGCGAGTAGCTTTACTCGCTCTTTCTCAACAGAAGCGCCTAAGCCTGTTGCTGTCTGATCTCCCAGATTTAATATATTTAATACTGGTGCTTTGAAGAATGCGTAAGGTAGTAAAGTGAGCATCCAGGGAAGCAACGCCAGTACAAATTCCCAATTCGCTCCCCATATACTACCTGCCATCCAATTAGCCACAAATTTATAATTCTCTGGACTCAAACTTAGCGTTAGGACGATTGTTGCAGCACTGATAGCAGCAGCCACCCCAATTCCAGTAAGTAGTAACCGGTTTGGATGAAGACCATCATTTTTTTTGTAAGATAATGAGAATATAATGATGGCTGTTAGACTAGCCCCAATTAATGCAAGGAGAGGAAGTAACAATACCGGAACGGCAGATGTTGAGGAATAAAAAGAGATAAATAGAATAACCATTAATCCTGCACCTGCATTTAATCCTAACAATCCCGAATCCGCTAGTGGATTACGAGTCATCCCCTGCATCATCGCGCCCGATACGGCCATTCCGAACACTAGTAACATTAGACCGCCAACTAAAATCAAAGTCGCCATCCATGGCCGAGTCTTCAGCTTAAATGACGTTGACTCAGTTTGTTGCTCAACCCATTGGGCTTGTACAGACAACATTTTCACCCCTACATCCTCTAATAATGATATTCATTCTCAATAGAATGTACTATTTTATCCCAATAATATCAATATTAAATTGGGGAATATAAGGAGCTCAAACAACCCACCACATGGATGAATTTCCAAGGGTGGGTTGTTTGATGTTATGTTATATTATTTTGCTTTCAAATGAAAACATACGCTGGCGAAATCACCTTGTAACGGAGGTATCGGCAAACCACTTTGCATCAATCGATCCCCGCCATAGACTAGTTTTTCTTCTCCAATACCGTAGTCTAAGTCAGGATGAAGTCCCTTCAATCTAAGTTTTTTCAATGGACCATGTGCTTCAGCAAGTACTTGGAAATAGAACACTAAAGCTTCACGCTTATTCTCAGATACGAACATCCAGGATGTCTCATTACCTTCAAAAGGACTCTTCAAACGGTACATATCTCCTTGTTGCACTAAGGAACGAATTTCCTTGTATCGAGCAACTTGCCCTTTGGCGATTACCTTCTCATCATCAGTGAATTTGGTAAGATCCATTTCATATCCGAAGTTACCAGACATCGCTACATCCCCACGAGTAACGAGTGACACGATCCGATGCATGTTATGGTTAGGTACATCCGATACATGAGCCCCCATCGTACTAATCGGATACACCATACTAGTACCATACTGTATTTTCAAACGCTCAATCGCATCGGTATTATCACTCGTCCAGGTTTGAGGCATATAATGAAGCATTCCAGGATCAAAACGCCCTCCACCACTCGCACAACTCTCAAATAAAATATGTGGAAATTGTTGATGTATTTTCTCTAGCAATCCGTATAGACCGAGCATATAACGATGTGCGGTTTCTTTCTGTCTATTCGCCGAACTCGTTGCTGATCCAATCTCCGTCATGTTGCGATTCATGTCCCATTTCACATAAGAAATTGGAACGGTAGAGAATATTTCACTTAGAGATTCGTATAAATAATCGCAGACCTCTTGTCTTGATAAGTCTAGAATCAACTGAGTACGAGCTTCTGTCCGTCTTCTACCTTCTACATGAATACACCAATCTGGATGTTTACGATATAGGTCACTATCTGGGGATACCATCTCTGGTTCGAACCAAAGTCCGAATTGAAGCCCCAGATTATTTACTCTCTTCGCCAAATCGTTTAATCCATTAGGCAGCTTATTCTGATCTACTACCCAATCACCAAGTGATGTGGTATCATCATTTCTTTTGCCAAACCAACCATCGTCTAGTACGAACAATTCAATTCCAAGTTCTGCACCCGCGCGCGCGATATCTTCGATCTTCTCAGCATTAAAGTTAAAATAAGTAGCTTCCCAATTGTTGATAAGAATAGGTCGTTCTTGATCACGATGGATTCCACGACATAGACGTGTCCGATATAAACGATGATAAGTTCTGGACATTCCACCAAAACCCTCTGATGAATATACCAAGATCGCTTCAGGCGTTTGGAAAGACTGACCTGGTTCAAGTAACCACTCGAAATCAAAAGGATTAATTCCAATGGATACCCGAGTTGAGAAGAAGAAATCCACTTCTGCTTCTGCTACGAAATTACCACTATAGACTAAGCTAAATCCGAACACTTCACCTTGGTCTTCATCTGCATGGGGACGAGCTAGAGCCATGAATGGATTAAATTGATGACTACTTGCTCCTCTTCGACTTTCAATAGTTGTCAGACCACTATCGAGAGCTCTTTTCTTCACTTGTGCTTCTCTCGACCAGCCACCAGATAGATACATCATTTCATAATCATTATCAGTGAAATCAACACTAGCACTTAAAGCTCTCTCTAACGCAACTGATTTAGTACTAGCGTTCACAAATTTAACAGAGCGGCTTATGGCATTATGTTCTTCAAAAATAGTGTAGCTTAACAATACTGTTAATCCAGAATATTTATCTATCATCTCGATCTCTAATGTTTGAGATTCCTTGTCTGACTCAACATATACTGCCGGAAGTCCAGTTAATTCAGGTTTACCCGCTGTAATGGTGTGTGATTTATACACTAATTCTGTAATCCGACTGCCATCTTCAAGTCTTACCTGATAGGCTGGATTTCTGAAATCTCCTGTTCCATACTGCGGATATTCTTGAGGAAAACGATCTATTGTAGCAATGTCAGGATAATGATGTAAGCGATCTAAATTCCCTTCATCACGAAGTTTCTTCCCCCAATATACATGAAGTGGATAACCGTCCTTCAATTGTAGGATATAACTCATGTCTTTGGATTGGAGATGGAATATTTGATGTTCTTGTTGATATGTAATAGTCATTTAAGTTCTCCCTTTCTTCATCATAGTTCAATGGTCTACTAGCTTGAACCAATGGCTAAATCATACTCCTAAGTGAGATTAACGTAAATGGAATTACACTACAACAATATGTCATAATGCTAGATTTATATGATAATATATAGGTTGACTATCTACATGGTAAAAAGGAGCGATGATTCGTGATTGAATACCTTTTCAGGAACTTGCAACAACCAGATTTGCATTTGAATCATTATGGCATCGAACAATGTTCAACAGGACATTATCATGGCCCAGCCGTCCGAGATCATTATTTAATTCATTACATTCTAGAGGGATCTGGAATCTTCGTCGTTGGCAATCATACATATACACTTCATAAAGGGGAAGGTTTTCTCATTTGCCCTGGAGTCATAACCTACTACGAAGCAGACAAGGATGATCCATGGAAGTATGGTTGGGTCGGATTTCACGGGCTGCAAGCTGAATCCTATTTATCACAGGCAGGGTTGTCAGAATCGTACCCAACCTTTCGTTATGATCGAGACGATCAATTGGTGGAATACCTAGAGTCAATGTCAGCTATAAATGCTGTGAATACCGCGAGGGACATGCGATTAACGGGGTTTCTCTATATCATTCTTTCTCTCATCGTCGAATGTGCTCGTGAACCCGAAGAGTCAATATTAGTAAGTAAAGCCAATCGCAAAGAAGCCTATATCAGGAAAGTATTAGACTTCATCGAAATGAATTATTCGAGAAAATTCACGATAACCCAAATTTCTGATTTTATCGGACTTGATCGTAGTTATCTTTGTTCTATTTTTAAAGAATATATTCATTCAAGCATTCAGGAGTATCTCATTCAATATCGTATGAATAAAGCCTGTGAGCTCATGAGCAATCAACAGCTATCTATTGGAGATATATCCCGATCTGTAGGATATGATGATCCACTGCTATTCTCTAAAATGTTCAAGAAAATAAAAGGCTCATCTCCAAAGGTATATCGAAATAACTTGCGATTGTAATCAAAGAAAAACCGTCCCATGGAGAGATCGGTTTTCTTTGGCAACCATACTTAAAAAATAAAATTATCAGGGTCAGAACCTACACGACGATTCTCATTAAGACTATCAATTGCTTTCATATCCTCTGATGTAAGTTCAAAGTTGAATATGTCAGCATTCTCGATAATTCGTTGTTCTTTCGTAGACTTCGGAATCGTAACAAAACCATTCTGCAGATCCCAACGTAAAATCACTTGTGCCACGGACTTTCCATACTTATTCCCGATTTCTTGTAAAGTAGAATTGTCCAATAGTTGACCTTGCATTAATGGGGACCAAGCTTCTAGTTGTATCCCTTGCTCTTGACAGTATGTACGCAGTTCAAGTTGAGCAAGACGAGGATGGTATTCGATTTGATTAACCATTGGTTTGATTTCTGCATCTTGTATTAAATCCTGCAGATGATGTACTTGGAAGTTGCTTACTCCAATGGCACGTACTCGCCCATCTTTATATAGTTTCTCAAGTGCTCTCCAAGTATCTTTATATTTCACTTTCACTGGCCAATGCACAAGATATAAATCAAGTTGCTCTAAGCCTAGTTTACTCATGGTCGTCTCAAAGGCAGCTAAAGTGGATTCATATCCTTGATCGGAGTTCCACACTTTGGAAGTAATAAATAGATCTCCACGTGTTAGTTCAGTTTGTTCCAAAATTTCACGTACGGCTTGCCCTACACCTTCTTCATTATGGTATGCAGCAGCAGTATCAATACTACGATATCCATTCTTAATCGCTGCTTTGACAGCTTGGATAACTTCAGTACCTTCCTGTGATTTGTACACGCCTAGACCTAATAAAGGCATCTTTACACCGTTCGAAAGTGTTGTTGTAGATTGTAAGCTTGAAATCATATCTATAGACCTCCTAAAAGTTTTGTAGCGACGCCTTCATACATTACTTCGTCAAAACTACTTCGGAAGCATATGCTAAAAGTTTTGTAGCGACACCTTCATGCAACTAGTATTTATTCACCTATTTATATTACACTTAAAAAGAATCAATTACCAAATGATCGTTTAGAATCAATTTCATAATTACGCAAGCCTATTTAAATGTAACTATATATTGACAGAATGAGTCGTTCTGATCAATCTATAGTCCTTATTTAAGCTGCATACGCGATTATGAAATTGATTCAATTATTGTATTAATAATACTAAAGGTGGTGCTAACTCTTGACAACAATGATTTCAAAACAGTGGCTACTGGCGCGTTTATATGAACCAGACCTAGTCATCATCGATTGTAGATTTAGCATGGGCATGGGAGACGCCCAAGCGGGACGTATTGTGTATGAGGAAGAACACATTCCAGGAGCAGTATACTTCGATCTAGAGATGGATCTCTCAAGCCCAAAATCACAACATGGAGGTAGACATCCTTTACCTGATATGGATAAGTTCATCAAGACTCTTGAACGCAAAGGCATTAATAATGAATCACGTATTGTTGCCTATGATGATCAAGGTGGGGCCATGGCTGCTCGCTTATGGTGGCTTCTTCAATATATAGGACATTCTGCGACATATGTTATGAATGAAGGATTCTCGAATTGGAAAAAGTCAGGATACCCTGTAAGTGATAAACAACCGATCAGAATTCCACAAACCTTCACTGCTGAAATTCAGCATGGAATGGTTGTAAATATGGAGTATGTGAAAAAAGCAACGGTTGATCCCTCCACTCTCTTGATCGATTCCAGAGAACCTAACCGCTACTTAGGACTGGAAGAACCTATTGATACTGTCGCAGGTCACATCCCAAGTGCAATCAATCTATTCTGGAAAGAACTTCTTGATGATAACGGTCATTGGAAGTCAACGGCTGAGCTACAAGATCATTTCAAGGACATTCCGAAAGATCAAGAAATCATAGTATACTGTGGATCGGGTGTTACAGCATGTCCTAATATACTCGGACTCTCAGAAGCTGGATATACAAGAGTGAAGCTGTATGCGGGTAGCTGGAGTGATTGGATTAGCTTTGAAAGGAATCCGATCGCCATGGGTGACGAAGAGGAGCGGCAAGAAGCTTAATAGTACTTAAACTTCGAATACATCGCCATGCGGTATGCCCTTGCGATGTATTTTTCATGCTATAAAATCAACATGGAGTCAACAAACGATCATAAAAAATACTTATAGGGCAACAACGCGATGATCATTGAAAAAGCTACGCTGTATCAAAATTTTGACAGCTTGAATATCGGCCTCGTAATTGTGCGAAGCCAATAAGCAAATACGGTCGTTGTGGTCCATGAGCTGCGCTTATTCTGGATGTATTGATCATTGATAATATAAGTCCGAGTGGAAGCAGGGCTCTTCAGACCGAACTTTTCCCACTTCGCCGGATCATTCGAACCTCCGAGCCTTACAAGCATATTCGCCGCCTCACTATTTATTTTTGCCGGAATTTGCTCGTATGCTTGGCTGATTTGCGCATGAAATTCGTCGATCGGATTGCGGCTGGCAAGGCTCTCCAAGTGGATGCTTTCGCGAAGGTAAGAAACGTATGCCAGATGGTCTGCCCAGAACTCGTCGATATAAAAAAGCCGTACACGTTGCTCCGAAAGGCTCATCGGCTGCTCACCTTTCAATATTCCGAGCCGTTCCTCGTATAGAATTCGCCTCTGATCCTCCACCATATCCGAATAACAGTTCAGTTCCTGGTGGATGTCGAAGTTTTGACCCATAATAACGCGTTGAATATGAGCGATTTTGCTGCGGAGCACCGGCTCTTCGAGAGCCTCCTCTTGCCTAGGAGCACGAATCGCTTTATTGATGCCGAACCGAAGCAGCAACTCGTCTTCCATGCTTACGAAAAATACGGAAGCTCCCGGGTCGCCTTGGCGGCCAGAACGCCCCCGCAGTTGGTCGTCGATCCGCACGCTTTCGTTCACATGTGTACCAATCACGTACAACCCGCCCAGCTTGGCGACAACTTCTGCTTGCGTAGGGTTGCCTTTGCCGAGCCGAATGTCAACGCCTCGTCCCGCCATATTCGTAGACACCGTCACGGCACCGATTTCTCCCGCTTTAGCGATGATTTCGGCTTCTTTCGCGTCGTTTTTCGCATTCAGAACATGGCAAGGCACGTCGGCAACCATTAGCGCTTCCGCCAGCATGTCAGACTCCTCGACGCTTGACGTACCAATGAGAATTGGACCTCCAGTCGCATGGACGGAAGAGATTTCTTGTACAAGCGCCTTCAGTTTGGCTTCTTTATGTGTATAAATCCGGTGTGGATGGTCGATCCGTATGTTTGGCCGGTTCGGCGGGATTTGCACGACCTGCAGCACATAAATATCTTCGAATTCCATTGCGGAAGCGTGTGCGGTAGCCGTCATTCCGCAAATCCTCGGATACAGGCTAATGAAGTGTTGAATGGTAATGGTCCCTAGAATTTTCCCACCGTCTTTCCACTGCAGCCCTTCTTTGGTGGCAAGCGCGGCTTGCAGCCCGTCCGGTAAATACCTGTTCTCGGCCACGCGGCCGGTATATTCTTCGATCAGCTCGATTTTACCATCCCGGACGATGTAATCGACGTCCTTTTTGAATAACGATTCCACATGCAGCGCGCAATTTAATGACGTTAACAAATGACTATTATGGCTATCGTACAAATTACCGCATCCCAGCAGCGACTCCGCTTTCGCAGCGCCTGCTTCATTCAAGTAAACGTTCCGTTGGAACTCGTCGAAGTCGTAATGCTCTACTTGCTGTAGCTGCCGAGCCACATCTGCGAAAAGAATGCCGTCGTTGCTGGAGGAGCCCGACTCGCCGCTGATGACTAGCGGCACCCGCGCTTCGTCGAGAAGCAGTGAATCCGCTTCGTCGACGATGACGTAGTGGAAAGGACGGTGCACTGTATCGGCTTCGTTTAGTGCGATCGTGTCACGTAAATAATCGAATCCCGCTTCTTTAGCCGTAACATAGGTTATATCCTTTGCGTACGTTTCCCGTTTCTCGAACAGGCTCATGCCCGCTTGAACCGAGCTTACCGTTAACCCGAGGAAACGATAGATCGGACCCATCCACTCCGCATCGCGATTAGCCAAATAATCGTTAAAAGTCAGCACATGAACGCCCTCGCCGGTCAGCGCATTTAGATAAGCAGGCATAACAGCGGAGAGCGTTTTTCCTTCACCGGTATGCTGCTCGATCAAAAATCTCTCGTGCAGAGCGATGGCAGCCATGATCTGGACATCGTAAGGCTGTAATCCGAGCTTTCTCTTCGCTGTCTCGCAGACTAACGCATAAGCATCGACAAGCAGCTCATCCAAAGGCGTACCCGATTTTGCTTCTTTTTGCAGCCGGAGGGATTCCGCTTGAAGCTGTTGATCGTCCCATGCTTCCAATTTCCTTTTCCTGATGAGATCCGCTTTGTCTTGATAGACTTTCAGTTTATTCTGGGTATCGCGGTCTTTGAATTTTCGCATCAACTTGACGGCTATATTCATAGTAATTTGATCTCCCCTCGGTAGAAATACGCTTAGTTTTGAACAATATTTGTGCTGATCTGTCATTCATCAGGTTCAAATCCACTTCATTTAAGCAAAACCATATACCACACCTACCCCCGTTAAAGGTTCACCTGACTCCAAAGCTTTCTTAACTAGGTAAATTCCGCACAAAGCTACCGCAATATTGAGAGCGAGTGTAGTTGAAGGGAGTAAGCTTGCTGCGACCATCTGATGCGGCCCTCAGTTCACGAACGTTCTTATCAAACATATGAGAGATCCCTTCCAGTTATTGGTTGGGAATGATTGTAACTTATGCATTGCAAAATGTAAACAATATATTAATTTTGGAAGCCATCATAGTTATTGATAGGCGAAAAGGCTTTCCTAAGTGGATTTTTATGTTCATATCTATACGTTATATGTGGTTTCAAGGAATATATCATTTTAGCAAAATATTTTTTTTTACTTTTCAAATGCGCAAACGTCAATCCAACTCCCATAAATATGGGATGTCCCTGGGAGTAAAATATGAAACTTCAAAAAAACAAACATAATACAGTCGAAATACATAATCATTCTAAAATTGTATGAATAATTGAAGTGGAGTGCTGTGGTGTGAATTCTATGAAAATTCATTTAAATAAGTTGGGAATCATTTTACTGATTACTGGTATATTATCCGCGTGTTCGTCTGATTCGAGGGATGACATTTCCAGAAAATCAAATATTGGTTTAGAGTCGAGGGTAGATCAATATCTGAACAGGAGTATCTCACAATAGATAATTCGACTTTATTCGAACAACAATTCTCTCCCTTAGAAATTTATGAAGAATTCAGGATATGGTTGGATTGTATATAACGGTCCTTTGATCGCAAATGATTTAAATAAAATGTTAGATGAATATATTAAATAGTTCATGATATTCCATCGGAAGTTAATTCTGCATCCATTTTCTCAAATGACAATGACCTTTCTAGTATGAGGTCTATCAACAGGCTATCAACTACAACTACACCAAGTTCTCTTACCCATCGTAGACACATCTTCGATCACAATCGCAAGCGGGTTATGAGGAGATTAATAAGTCGATGTAAATGGCTACAAAGCAGATTCATGATAACAAAAAAACCGTGATGGACATCTGTCCATCACGATTGAATAATGAAATTTTTTATTACTTTTTACTTAACGATACATTTGCTGTTAACGTTTTGTCGATAGTCGTCCAGTTTACATAAGCACCTAGTATTTTATTAATAACAGAAACAGGAACTACGGTTTGGCCATTTAAAACCTTCGGTACATTACTATTGAATACTAATTTATCGTTAATTGAATACACATCTGAACCAATTTGAGCACTTATAGTTTTCGCATCTAAATTGATTTGCATTGCACGAGTCTTATCATCCCACACTACTGTACCGTCCAATAGCTCCGTAATGGTTCGAATCGGTACGTAGAAATCATTATTATGGACAACCGGTTTGATTAACGTACCACCTATATTCATTGCAACGTCAACATCTTCAAGGAAATCAGTCTTTCGAATGAGTCCATGAACTCCTTTGGTTCGGTCTACGACCTGAGATACTTCATAATCCGTTGCGGCCGATAGGTACGCATAAGCTACAGCTCTATCCATATCAAGCTTATCGGATAAGAATTGAATCGATTCACGTACTGATTCTTTCATCGCTTCATCCAAATCAGGGTCCAGTCCAATTGGAATCCAATAATCCTCTGTTTCAGCAAAGGGTTGCGTGAATTTTCCACTATGCGGTAGCGATGGATCCCCGTTCTTTAACACCGTTAACCGAACTGTTCCCCTTAAGGAAGCTTCCAATGCAGTTAACGCCACTTCTCCATCTCCTTGAGCAAAGTGAGGATCTCCAGTATAGAATAGCCCGCCTTTAACTTGAATTGGATAATAAATTGTTGCGCCAACACCTAACTCATTAATATCCATATTTCCTCCTGTTTCAATTGGAGGGATAGAACTCACAACTTCGCTGGTGTTTGGCGCGACCCCCATAACACCTAGGAACGGATTAATTGGAAAACGTACATTCTTGCCAACTTCTGTTGGTAATACACCATACCAATTGCCGTTGATTTCTTCAATAGGTGTAAATATTGATACATTATTATATAATTCCGGTTTTGTTGCGCTAGCTCCCTCTTGTATACCTGAATTTTCCGGAAATTCATTCGGAAGAGCACCTTTACCATGGCGGTTAGAAATAACACCATATGGAACTCGAGTTTGTAACGAAAGGACTTCTACTTTAAGAACATCTCCTGGCTCCGCTCCCTCAACGGCTACTGGCCCAGTGATAATATGCGGTCCGTCTTTTACATAATCATGCTTAATCGCAGAAGACGCAATTACTTTCGCATCATCCAACACTTCATCGGGTGAGACACCAAATTTTGCGAAGTACTCAACTGGATTTCTCCCTTGATCCTCTATCAGTCCCTCATGCGATACCGTATCAAATGTTACAGCACTTCCTGATGGTACAGTAAGAATCGGAGAGCTATCTCGATTAGGCAGTGATCCCCAGCGAATGTTCTCAATCGCAGACGTTACATAATAATCACCTTCTACCTTATCGATGGTTGTTGGTTGTAGCGGCATACTAAAGCCCACTGAAGGTAGAGCTAATGTAAGCATGCCTATAATCCCTGTTGAAACTCCAAATCTCCTAATAGTTCGGTTAATAATCATTACGCTACCCCCTTATTATAATGTTATATTTTATTACATAGATAACACATTAACATATATAAATAATAACAACAAGATTATTTTTGTTACTAAATATAACACTATAAAACAATATACCAATATAATTTTCACAATTACAGAAAATGAGTCAATATAGTTGACATTAGAAAAAGGTTTGAAACTTAAATACATTTAGTAAACTTGATCGTCATCCGTCAAAAATTTGAATAAATGGAGTTATGTTATAAGGGGGTATCTGTCTACTATAGATCTGATCCAGCGTAGGATATACTACTATACTTCGATTCTGGCCTAACCGTCTGTCTGTACGTGCTTCGTGCTGAGTATAGCTGGATATAAGAATGTAACGTTATATATAGGAAGCTG
The DNA here is from genome assembly GCF_001857945.1 of Paenibacillus crassostreae. Lineage (NCBI taxonomy): Bacteria > Bacillati > Bacillota > Bacilli > Caryophanales > Paenibacillaceae > Paenibacillus > Paenibacillus crassostreae. The sequence continues at coordinate 4,556,291 of NZ_CP017770.1, read as the reverse complement.
GAGCGATTGGATTTCGTATGAGGATAATCCGATTACAATGGGGGAAAAGAATAAGAACCGAGAGATCGTATTGGACGCGGGTTGGGAGCAGTGACAGGTTAGAAACAAGTGACCTGTTGCCGCCCTTTTCGGGTTTCTCGTTCAACAGTTTGTAAACAAGAAGTCAAGCAAAGTCGAATATCACAACAAAGAAAACAGCCCGCGAAGCATAACTTCACGAGCCATTTTGGGTCTCTTGTTTCTAGTTTGTAGAGGATACTTTCACACCCGCTTTTTATATACCCTCATTGCAAAGAAATAGGCTACAAGCAAAATCCCGACGCACCACGCAAGAGCGACCCAAATATCATTGCCCACCGGCTGACCTGACAGTAGTGCACGGATGGCTTCCACGATCGAGGTTACCGGCTGGTTTTCGGCAAATGCGCGAACGACTGACGGCATCGATTCGGTGGGTACAAATGCCGAGCTGATAAATGGCAGGAAGATAAGCGGATAGGAAAACGCGCTTGCACCTTCCACCGATTTGGCAGACAATCCGGCGATTGCCGCGATCCAAGTCAAAGCCAGCGTAAACAGCACGAGTATACCGGCTACGGAAAGCCAAGGCAGTACCCCCGCCGAAGAGCGAAAGCCCATAATGAGTGCTACGAGAATGATTACGATGACCGATATAATGTTGGATACTACCGAGGTCAGGACATGCCCCCACAGCACGGCGGAACGTGAAATCGGCATGGTGTGGAACCGCTCTATGATGCCCCGTTGCTTATCCAGAAACAGGCGGTAAGCAGTATAGGATATACCGCTTGCAATCGCAATCAGCAGGATACCGGGCAACAAGTAGTTCACATAGTTATCAGTACCGGTTTGGATTGCGCCTCCAAACACATAGACGAACAGTAGCATCATTGCAATCGGAGTGATGCAGACCGTGATGATAGTGTCCATACTGCGGAAAATATGACGCATGGAACGTCCAAGCATAACACCCATATCGCTGAAAAAGTGGTTCTTTGCCGTCTCCATTTACATTACCTCCTTTTTGCCGACGATTGAGAGGAAAATCTCTTCTAATGTCGGCTGTTTTTCAACATACTCCACCTTTGCGGATGGGAATAGCTTTTTTAGATCCGCGAGCGTGCCACTAGCGATAATCCTGCCCTCGTGCAGAATGGCAATTTGGTCGGCAAGCTGCTCAGCCTCCTCCAAATACTGCGTGGTCAGGAATACCGTCGTGCCACCGTCGGCAAGCTCCTTGACAATCTTCCAAGTCTCAATGCGTGCCTCGGGGTCAAGCCCAGTGGTTGGCTCGTCGAGGAAAATAAGCTGCGGTTTTCCCACAAGACTCAAGGCGATGTCAAGTCTGCGGCGCATACCGCCCGAATAAGTAGACGCCCTGCGGTCGGCAGCGTCTGTCAGGCCCATGCGTTTAAGCAAGTCGTCCGCAACCTGACGCGGATTTTTGAGGTGACGCAGTTTGGCAATCATAATCAGATTTTCCCGTCCGGTCAAAACTTCGTCAACGGCGGCAAATTGCCCGGTCAGACTGATCGCCTGCCGTACATTGTCGGGCTGTGACACAACATCGAATCCGTTGACGGTGGCGGTTCCGCTATCTTGTTTGAGCAGCGTAGTGAGGATTTTGACAACCGTTGTCTTGCCCGCCCCGTTGGAGCCGAGCAAGGCGAAAACACTGCCCTCTTCCACCTCGAAATCTACGCCCTTTAGGACTTGAAGCTGCTTGTAGGACTTTTGCAGCCCAATCACTTGAATTGACTTATTTTTCATATTTTCCCCTCCTTATATAACTGTTACTTTTGACAAATCGACGACCCATAGGCCTTTAAGCGCAGCATAAGTCAGCTTATCCATCGTAGCGCCGTCAAAGCAGACGGTTTTGAAGGCATTGTAAGATTTGTTAGTCACGGATAGTGGCAGACGGAATGACACGTTCTTGAGTGTCGCTCCCCTAAACGAAACGTCATTCAGTGCAGACTTGTCAAACTTGACACCGATGAAGGTCTGCCCGTCAAAATGCATTCCTCGCAGATCAGATTTTTTGAAATCCACGCCGGTAAAGAGACAACGATCAAAGATTGTTTTTCTAAGGTCAGTCTTGGTTAGCGTAACGTCGGTCAGTTTTACGTCTGTGAATTTAGCTCCGTCCAGTCCCGACATGCTGAAGTTGGTGCGTACAAGGATCGATTTATTGAAGCTCGCATCCGTAAGGTCAGTGATGGGAAAGTTGCAGTCTGTCAGATTTGCTCCGTCAAAATTGGCTTCACGCGCATTACTGACTTCAAACGAGGTGCCGGTCAAATCGGCGCCGGCAAAGTCAGCTCCGCGCAACGCGGTCACTTTGAATTTTCCTTTGTGTAACATAACGCCCGCGAAGTCACTCTCTTGCAGATCGATCGGACCGAGGTTTATCTGCACCTGCCGCTCTAGCGAGCGGGAGATGTTAGCGACCTCCTGTACGGTTTGCTCAATGTCGCCGATGCTGTCAATGGTCATCTCCAAAGCTGTTTCATCGTCGTTGCCCTCGGCTTTCAGATCGCGGAACCGTTCCTGCAAATCGGTGAGCAGGTCATGCTTTAATTCGGTGACGCTCTTGACCCCATCGTAGGGTGAGAAAACGCCGTTCACATAGTTCGTTAATTTCCCATTCATAACATCAACACTCCTTATATAATCGTAACCCCCGACAAATCGGCACCCATGCCTTTAAGGGAGGCATATGTCAACTTATCCATCATGGCTCTGTCAAAGCAGACGGTTTTGATGACACGATAATACTTTTTAGACCACGAAGAGGTCGGAAAAGACACGTTCTTGAGTGTCGCACCTTTAAACGAGACTTCGTTTAATGCCGACTTGTCAAACTTAACGCCGATAAAGGTTTGCCCGTCAAAACACAGCCCTCCCAGAGCGGAAGAATTGAACTCCACACCGTCAAAGATACAGTTTTCAAAGATTGTTTTACTGAGGAAGGTCGTGTTCAATTTGACGTCGGTCAGTTTTACACCTATGAATTTTGCACCGTCTAGCATCGACGAGCTGAAGTTGGTGCGTACAAGGATCGATTTATGGAAGCTTGCATTCGTAAGGTCAAGACCGGACAGGCTGCAATCCGTCAGATTCGCGCCGTCAAAGTTTGCTTCGCGAATATCGCTGCTCGCAAACGTGCTGCCGGTCAAATCTGCGCCCGAAAAGTCTGAACCGTGAAGCGCACTCCCTTTAAACTGTCCTTTATGGGCCGTAACGTCTGCAAAGTCGCTATCAGCTAGATTGCTACCGATAAAGTTCGTCACCACCTGCCGCTCCAGCGAGCGGGAGAGGTTAGCAACCTCCTGTATCGTTTCCTCGATGTCGCCGATGCCCTCAATGGTCATCTTAAACGCTGTTTCATCGTCTTTGCCGTCGGCTTTAAGTTCACGATACCGCTCCTGCAAATCAGTGAGCAGATCGTCCTTTAATTCGGCGGCGCTTTTCACCCCATCGTACGGTGCGAAAACGCCGTTTAAATAGCTGGTCAATTTCTCATTCATAACATCCAACCTCCTTATAATAAGTCTTCAAGCACACGCTTTGCGTACTCCCAGTTGTTTTTGTTGCGGGCGTAAACAGTCTTTCCCTTTTCGGTAATCCTAAAATATTTACGTCGTCCGCCCTGAGATTCATCTCCCCAATACCACTCGATATCACCATCCGCCTCAAGCCGACGAACGCTCGAGTACATGGTGGCTTCCTTTAATTCATACTCACCACCCGAGCGTTCGGCAATCAGCTTGACAATCTCGTACCCGTAGCGGTCAGCTTCGGATAAGAGCCGTAAAATCATCGTATCGGTATGTCCTCGTAGCAGGTCGGATGTAATTTTGTTCTCGCTCATGTAATCACCTCCGTATTTGTATAATACGGCATAGTACTGTTACTGTCAATGTACTATTTTAGTTTTAATACTTTGTTTGATTAACATGATATATATTCACAGCGGTAGCTAACGGATTCATTAACCTAATGGATACGAAAGCATTCAGCTGTTTTGCAAAAAACAATCAACAACCTGCAAACAACAGCAAGAGCAAGCATAGATTCAGCCACAAGCATGGGTGATTGCTTGGATTCTCTTGCTTGCTCTTGAATTATTATTTGACCACAGCCCCACGAGCCCCCATGTTTGAATGGTTATAAAACAAAAAAAGGGGGGATGGGACAAGAACAGGCTGCAACGTTGTTATTTGCAGCCTGTTGAATGTTGTTTACAAGTTTTCAACCTGATTTATCGACTCGCATTAGCAATGTCACCTCTACTCTTTGAAGTGACTTTCTCTTTGGTCAATTAAGCTTTTCCTTTATATGAATGCATTTTTTCAAGTGTATTAAGATATGTTCTGTTGCAGGCATCAGTACTAGCCAAGCTATATTTCTTTTACTCCAGTAATCGGCTAGACTACTCGCGTTTTGAGCAACAGCATTTTCATCGAACAATCGATTGATTCTGTTTTGTTCAACTTTGTCTATAAACCGTCCTGGCTTCAACATCGATATGATTTGTCTTGTTTGCTTACCAACGGCAGTTTTGTAAGCCAATAATGATTCAAAACTTATACTTGAACTTAACTCGGCAATTTCTTCCTCACTCATCTCATTACCAGAGTGGGTAAATCTAGTATTCATTGTTTCGAACCAATTTCCAGAATAAAGAGCTTGTTGATCATCAGCCACTAGAATACTCATGGTCATATCCTCAAGTCGGGCACTATGCCAAAGATGCCATGCAATCGAGTTTTTCGTATCTGAAAGGTTCAAGGGGTACTTTCTGAAGGTTTGTTCGTCCAAATTTTTTATTACGGCATCATGTAATGTTAGGTCGGATAAATTCCCAACGGATGAGGAATGTAACCAAGCATGCAGAGAAAGAAATAGTTGAATGGCTTGTGTATGTTTTTGGGGGTTTAAAATTATTTCATTTAAAGACTTGAGATTCTCACTCCATACCCTTAGTTCTTCCAAGTCCATGGAATCAACATCTCCTTCTGTGACGGTTGTTGAAGAATACTACCCTTAGCGTAGCATGGAAGGACGTGCTCCATTGATTGAAGACAAAACCCAATATTAGAAAGATAATAACTGCCATGGGCCAAATGATAACAGTAATTGCCCTTATCACGCGAGTCTCCTCTTTCTTTTTCTACGATATGTAGAAATGAGCGTAAATAAACCAATAAGCCAACAGAATACCCTGTTGGTTTATTGGTTTTTTTGATTTCTTTACCTTAAGATATCAATTTTTATGCAACATGAAGGTTAAATGAATAATAACTGAGATGATACTCAAATGATCCACTCATACAGTCTTTCTAATGCTAATGAATAGTACTGGCATCCACTTTTACTTGTGGTGCCTTGTCGCAGCGTTTACATACCTTTACAGCCGTCCCATCACTTTTGGTTCTTGGATAAAGCAGCTTAATTCGTGTGCTCTGGCAGACTGGACAGGTGCCACGGCCACGTGATGGTAGGTTCCATAACGCATGCCCACGTTTTGTTTTCGCCATAAATATTTCCTCATTTCATTAAATTTTAGTACAATCTCTCATTTCTAACTACCCAATCTGTGTACTTGTTCCTTCTTTCAATTATGGATAAATAATACAAGGTGATCAAGGTAGAGAATATGTTTAATGAATCTTTCCTCCGTTGTCATCTCCATTCTTATTTTGGTTGCTACTGATCCTTATCATAGACAATTAAGAGAAAATATTTTTCGTGGCTGGACGAACGACGGAAATATTCTTCTGGGGAAGACCAAATCTGATGAACCTTTTACTTTATCGGTCTTGATACCAAGTAGTCCCTAAGTCATTTTTCCAATAAATTCTTGCCATTTTAAAAGTCATTTCATTTGGCGCTCTAAAGTCCATACATTTCCGCGTTTCATTAACTAAGTGCACAAAAAAAGCCCGCGTTGAGACGCGGACTATGTATGACAGAGGAGTTCAGTTATCGGTTGTTTAGTAGGTTTACTAGCTACACTACAGAACGCAAGCCTCGTTTTGTGTTCAAAAAGGTTTATTTCACACGGAATGTGTGACTACCGTATTTTCGAACGAGATTAAGTGAAGTGAATAAGTATAATAGCGTAAGTGTAACAATAATAGCAGTGAAGATGCCTGCTGGTGCACGTAGGACAATGCTAATACCGCTTGCAATCGATACACACATGTTGACAACAAAATATAGCGGATTCTTCACATTCATTTCCGAAGTGTATGGTTGAAAGATATAGTACATAAACAGATGATGAATGGAGAAAAAGACGGACAACGAGAGTATACACACCCACATCAAGATTAGCTCTTTGGTTAACCATTCTCCACCCGCTACTATCGTAATAGCTGTTAATGCCGCAGCCAGAACTGTTGCAATCCTTAGATTCAGACTCATAATTTTAATAAGCCGAATGCGGAAATGCTCGGAAGCCGAGGCTCGATAGAAGCTATACCGTAAAAGGCTGTTGTCACAGTTATAGAACATGGCTTTGCTCATTTTTTCTCCCACGGATAAGAGATACATAACAAAAACCAGGTAGGGAAACGTAACTCCAAGATCTGGCGCTGTGAATTCACTTCTCTGTGAGAGCATCATCACAACTACCACACCCACCAAACCAAATGCTCCAGTGATAGCCATCCTCTTGTATACCGGTTCGTTAATAAGACTCCGATGTCTGGAGAAGAACAGAACATTGAGATAATCGTAGCCTACCTTATTTCCGATCTTTTCCTGATGCTTCCCTTTCAAGGCATAGTCGCTTTCTTTCGATTTCACACTTGTTTTCTCCGCCTCCGCCATCATACGCCCAAAATCCAACAAGAGATCGTCCCTCTTAGTTGCGGCATCGACTGCCCCTCTGTAGTTGGAATTTCGGCTAAGTCGAACAACTGCGAAGATCCCTCCGCCCAAGAGTACGATACAGATAGGCAAGCTCAGCAGAAACGATAAGGTCACTGGTACCAGATCGAACAGTAGTGGCATATAAGCAACAGCATAGCCAATTCCGATGACGGTCCAGACAATCACAGTATTTTTTATCAAGACCATACCCGTTGTATCAAAGAGCTTAAGATGCAGATACTCCGTAAGAATCCTCCACAAGGTAACAGACGCTACCAACAAAATAGACTCTGTGATGGAGGCTCCCAGCAATGATGCGAATATAATCATCGCAGGTAATAAATAGACCATGAACGTAACATATCGGTAAACAAGAGTAGCCTTCATATATTTTGTAGGAGACAGTCTCATTAGCTTCACAGCTACGTATTTCTCTCGTTTTGGCTCCAATATGGTGGCGCTACTGACACCTGCAACCACAAAACTGAGTAAAAAATAAATATGTACAAAATACTTGAACTGATCTTCAGCTGAGAGGTCACTACCTAATCCGACTACAGGCAAGTAAATGAGCAAACCTACATAGACTAATCTATTTACAAATCCCGATAGTAGGTTTATGAGAAATACGATTATGGAAATGACCTTTTTTAAGTCTGCATTAGCATAGATACTGTCCGTCACATATTTCCCCATCACCGGTAGCTTCTGGATGTAATAAATGAATAGATTCGTTACTGTTGATGTCCTAACCACAAGAAGCGTATTAAGAGTTCTCATCATGGCTCTCATCCTTCAGCAGTTTAATAATGTTTTGTTCAAATTCCTCGCTGTGCAACAGTTCTGTCGGGACTGCAGACAACTGCCCATTGTTCAACACGACCAACTCATCGCATAGATCGGAGGCTAATTGCAGAATATGTGTGGAGAAAATCAGAATATGATTCCGCTTCATCTCTCGTAACATTTCCTTCATTTCCGACGCAACGATGATATCAAAAGAGGTAAGTGGCTCATCTAATAATATTACGAGCGGTTTCGTAATGAGGAACATCAACATTTGTAGCTTGTTCTTCATTCCGTGAGAGTAACCTTTAATAAGCCGGTGCCTATCCTCCACTGACATACTCATCAAGTCAAAATAATCATCGATACTTTGATCCATGTGCAGCTTATCACGGTTAATATCCATAAAGAACTTTACGAATTCATACCCTGTCAGGAACTCGGGAAGAATCGGCAGTGAATAGACATATCCGATATCCTGCTCACTCAACTCCCGAACAACTCCATTCTCCTCCAATAACACTTTCCCGCCATCCATGGCCATCTCTCCGCTCAAGCAGTTGAACAACGTCGTTTTACCTGCGCCATTTCGCCCCAACAGACCGTAAATTTTCCCTTTCTCAAAGGTATAGCTAGCTCCCTTGAGCACCTCTTTTCCAGCAAACTGTTTGACAATATCATCTATGATAAGATGCAATTACAACTCCCCCACTCGTTAAAAATACTGTTTATTTTTTACTATACGTAATAAGCGATTGATCAGTTTCATAATGAGGAAACACAAGATCGATGCGAATACTCAAAAACGTAGGGTTTGTAATCGAATTAGTAATGTGATGAATCTGCCGGCTAATTCGTAATGATTCACCATAATGCCATATGTGTTGCGGGTCAACTATTCGATCTCAAAGTTCGGTTACAAGTGGGAACACCGCAAGCATTAATATCCATAGAAATAGAGGGTCATGAGCCGATGTCATGCAAGATGGATGGTACGGAGTGGCAAGAAAAATCACTTATTAGAAACATTAGTATTGATAAAGGAAAAGTTCGCATCATCATTCGTATACTTCATGGTCAAGTTGATTTGGATTGGCTTGAGTTTATTTAATAGAATATTAAAAACACGCATTGTGGAAATTGACGGTCGATGACATTATCCTTTCACAAAGCGTGTTATTCTAGAATATATCTGAATTTCAATTACATTATTGAATGAACCTCACACCAATCCCTTAGAAACTGAAGATTGGTATCGAAATAATGATCATTCTGCCATCCATTCCCCCATATGTGCGAACTACCAGTATGAAGACCCATCAACCAGATTTCTCTAATTGCAATAAACAATGGAATTGCTTGCAGATCACCCTCCCCTAGTTGTTTGAATTCTAGATAAGATTCAAGGTATTTATCCCATAAGTTATTCTCAAATTGCTCTTTGGGTTTCCCTCTAACTTTCGCCCATTGAAATACAGAAATATCATAGGCTCTCCATCCATATCCTCCACAGTCAAAATCAAAATGAGTTAGTGTACCATTATCACAAAAGTGTACATTTCCTCCATGAAGATCACCATGGCATATCCCCCACTCCAAGTCATTTGAAATGGATTCGATCCTATTCCTTAATAAGTCGGATAAAGATTTCAGATACGAAATATCATTCGGTCGATGTGCTAACGCCTTGTTAATGGATGCCAATGGTTGGTCAAGCAGATGGTACAAGTCAATCATGAACCGCTCTCTAGTTGGTTTGAAATCATCCATACTAATGTGCATTTTGGCAGACTCTCGTCCATAAAGGATGGCGGACTCTTCGGTGTCTAGGTATTTCCCTTCTGCGAAAGAATACAGAACAGCGTAACGTTCTCCCTCTGGTGCATTAATCCCAAACCAATAATTCCCATTAATATTAGTAATCGGGTAAGAAACGGGAATATTATTATTCTGCAAATGTTTGAGTAGCTCCACTTCAAAAGTAATATCATCTAAAGTACGCCAATGTGTCTTATAAATCCTTAATATATATGTACCGATAGAAGATTTAACCGTATAAGTATCATTCAACCCACTTCCTAGAAGATGACAATCACTGACAGTACCTATCTCATACTCATCTTCAACAACGGATATTAATGCATCAGATGAAATAATAGCGTGTGTCACTGGCATATCTAACATCTTCGTTTCCCTCCTTTCTGAACGCTCATTTCTCTTTAATTTCAAGCGTTCGTCATGAACCCATTGAACAACCACTGACCGTTTTCTCTAATAAAATCTATGTAGATTGTACCGTGTGTATCTTCATAGAACTGAGCGAATCCAAGCTGAAATTCCTTGTCACTGTTGATATATCCAGAACTCCAATATTCTAAATTATCAAATTGAAGTCCCTTCAAAAAATTTATCCTAATCTCTTGTTCGTACGCAGAATACACGACCTGGTTATCATCCTTATTGATTACTACACCTGAGGCAGAAACTGATTCTAAGTAAGTATAATCATCGTTCTCCATCGCATGAAAAATCTTCAAAGATAAGTTCATCGTTTCTCTAAGATCCATCATAAATGCATCACTTGGTCTTTCTTCAAGTTGCTTTACTTGTTCAGAAAGATTGGTCTTCTCGGCCTCTTGAGAATTTAAAGTCGTAGAGCCATTCCCTGTGCAGCCTAATAATGTTAAACATATTAAGAGCGAAATCAAAAATGCTTTGGTTCTAATCACGATGTGAAATCCTCCATTCAATACGAATAATCCTTAAAATGACCTATTACTACCTTTCTCACATATGTCTAATTATGGATGATTGTAAGTTTTTAGGGAAGGTATAATTTTAGTTTACTTAAACTTTCCTCTTTTTCATTTGTACCCTGTCATTTTCTACGAAACAAAAAAAAGCCACTCATAAGAGCGACTTATCTATCTAACTGATTATTTTAAATTCTAACTTATACTTTCACTGACCTGACTATTTCTTGCCCTCATAGACAAAACAAAACATAACATCAGGACGATTGCTGCCGATAAATAGGGATAATTAATATCTATATCAAACAGAAATCCTGCAACGATGGGTCCAGCAATATTCCCTAAACTCGTAAAGGCAGAATTCAATCCTGCTACATATCCTTGCTGTTCAGGGGCTACCTTAGACATCTGAGTACTGATTGCCGGGCGTAATACATCCATGGCTAAGAATACGATGAAAGTAACCACAACAATCATCCAGTATTTGTGTACGAAAAGTGTTAAGAATATGAATAGACTCGCAATGATTATACTGAAAGATATCACATTCTTCTCTCCAAAACGATTCAATATCCAACCGAATATCGTAGCTTGTACAACAGCACCAGATATAGAACCAAATGTAATGATATAAGCTATATCTTTGGGTGTAAATCCGAACTTATGATCCACAAACAAACCGAAAACCGTCTCATAATTAGCTAAACCAAATGCCGATACAAACACAATGATCAAACTTAAAAAGTAAGGTTCTCTATAGGATTTCATTAGCTGAACAGATAATTTCTGTTTCTCAACAGTCTTGGATTTGTTACGTTTAGATGCAGGTAATGATTCAGGAAGAATCAGCGCAGTGATGACTGCTGCTACCGCCCCCGCTATTGCTGCTGCATAGAAAGGTACACGAATACCATATTCAGCTAATATCCCACCAATTCCTGGCCCAATGATGAATCCCGTAGTAATTGCTGCTGTAATAAACCCCATTCCCTTGGCTCTCTCTTCAGATGATGTAACATCTGCCGTATAGGCCATAACTGTAGGCATAATGCACGCAGCACCAATTCCTCCTAACATTCTTGCTATAAATAGTAGGTATGTGTCACTTACAGCACCAAAAAGCCATTCGGAGACTGCAAAAATAACCATCCCCAAAACAATAATTTTTTTCCGACCCATCGAATCAGATAGGCGTCCAGCCATTGGTGAAAAAATAAGTTGAGTAAATGAAAAAGCAGCAACAAGCAACCCGACAATACTTCCACTTATATTTAATTCCGTCATGTATGTAGGCATGATCGGAACGACTAGGCCAATTCCAGTGAATACTAAAAATACGTTGATCATAAGGAGTAATAAAGCTCCCCTATTTCTTAACAATAAATTCATAAAAAGTCCTCCGAGTTGTCTATTACCTTGATGATAATTGGTATTATCTTATTTTTGTTCTTTGGCAATCCCATACAAAAATACGTTGATCGCTGATTGATATAATTTTAGTGCTTCTTTCTGATTTAATTTTCGAGACATTTGACTTAAACCCATCGTCAAACTTTCAAAAATAATAGATAGACCTTTAACATCGCTATCTTTAAATTCTCCGCTATCAACACCCTGTTGAATTAAATTCTGATAAAATGTAAGATGTCCGTTCACCATTTCTGTTATTCGTTCTTCAACATCGCTGGCCTTCTCCTCATTATTAAAGAATTCATCCGCAGCTTTGGTTAGAGGATGGTTTAAATCTTCAAGAACCATTTGCTCAGCTACACCATACAACTTATCAGTCACATTTTTATACTGTGATTCTTTTTCTTTCCATTGATGTTCCCATTCCTGATCCCATTCATTGATTAGATAAAGGAACAAACCTTCTTTACTCTTAAAATGATAATAAATATTCCCCTTACTACTTCCTGTTGCACCCACAATATCTTCAATAGAAGTTGCTTTGTACCCTTTTTGGACAAATAGCATTTTAGTTGCGTCTGCAATTCGCTTTTTGGTTTCATCGCTTTGTATCTTCTTTTTGTTCACACGCTCCCACTCCGATTCACTCTATTATCCATCAAACGTTTATTATATACTGAACGTTCGTTCAGTATATAATATCATGAATGAACGAGACTTTCAATGAAAAATATGACCAGAAGACACAATAAGGTGTCCTCTGGTCATATTATTAATAGGGGTTATAATTGAATAGGTTTCTTTACTATCATTATTTACGCTTAACTAGTTCTATCAATTCTTGCACAATTAGATCAGGTTGGTAGTTGTGAATGTAGTGCGAGCTGTCAGGTACAATGATCTGCTTACCAGATACGGACCAATTCGGAAGCTTGGCTTCACTATCCATCCACCTTTTATCCTCGCTTAACTTACCGAAGTAATCGGCGGTTAAGACCGTTATAGGGATGTCTAATGGTTTTTGTCCGTTAAGTACAACTCCTGCATTTTTTTTACTTCGACGCATTTCATCCGTCATATCACGATTACCTATCTTTAGTAGTGTGCCTTTGCGGATAAGCTCCTGCAATTCTTCAGGTAATTGTAGATCTTCGTTATTACCATCATTCATCCATTCCGCGAATCCATCTACATGATACAATGCCCTCATAGCACCTGTCGTCCGAAGCACACGAGATATAAGTGGAAAGAATGTTAGTACAACACTGGATTCGTAATACTCAGGACTACCTCCATCCACTAGCAGAATAGCCTTAACTTCGTCTGGAAACCGTTGGGCATAACGAATAGTTTCTAGTGACCCTAGTGAATGGCCTACGAAGATATATGGAGGTTTCTGTCCAGAAACGTGCAATAACTCGTGAATTTCATCCGTGATCGTATCAATATCACGTTTTCTGCCGGTCGTATCACTGAATCCATAACCGAAACGATCATATACAGCAACTTTTGCATGTGGCTCTAATCGTTCGTATAAAGAATAGAAATCAGCATATGGATTTACTGTCCCCCAACCTGAAGCGAATACAATTGTCGTGGCACCTTGCCCACCTGAGTATAAATGCATTTTATGATCCGTAACATCATACAACTTGCCGACTGGCTGGTATAATTTCTTATCCTTCGATGAGCCCACCCACTGATACACTGATCCAACACCTGCCATAACAATTACAATAGCAAGCATAGTAAGCATAGTTTTACGGATCATTCTCCACACGTATAGCCAACCCCTTAGCTATGCCTCAAGATAGGATTTAGGCATTTTTCATTAATATACAATAATTGGGTTGATTTGAGAACCTTAATTCATTATTACAACAATTTCTGCGTTCGTAATACCAGGGAGTGATCTGGTCATTTGCGGAGAATGGTAGGCTTTGATGATCATGCCTGCTTTCAATTCTGTTTCTCCACCATCCATAGAGACCACTTTTGTATCTTCAGAGATATTAAGAACCACATCGTTAGTTGTGGATTCATCCGAGCCCACATTAACATAGACTTGTCCATCTGAAATTCTATCCGATGCTACGATTGTTCCCTCAACTTTATGACTTTTCGTTTCTTTGATAACGATCTTATCAGCATGTGTTTGCGCAGGGAAAATAGCCAACATCATCTCACCATATGTTGCAGTAACTTGAATATCTTCTTTCAAATCTTCTATATCTAGTGAGCTTCCATCTTGACTGATAATCTGTGTGTTTTCATCAACTGTGAGAATAACGTAATTAACTCCACCGTTTTCTGTTGGGTTGCCCATCACAGTAATCTTATGATCTGCTATATTTGTGATCACGCCATCTGTTCCTGGCTTTGTCTCTTTTATCGGATCTTCGATTGTCGTATTAACTACAACATAATTTGTTGTTGCTTGAGGTGGAAGACTCATCGTGACTGCTGGACCGTAGAAAGCTCTGACAATCATCCCTTTTTGAATTTCACTTGCTTTGATTGCTTGGCCATTTTGATCAATAATCTGTGCATTATCAGCAAATCTTAACAAAACATTATTTTCATATGATGAATAGATATCTAAGCCCTCCACCATTATTCCATCTTCTAACACATCAGTTACGGTACCATCAATTGCTGTAAAGCTTTGGTCTTGAACAACTAGGGTTAATGCAATACCTCGAGCTGGAAGACTCTTCGTAATGTTAGCAGAATAGAATGCCTTTACCACCTTTTGCTCATCAATAATTGATTTTAGAGGAACTCTATTTCCTTTAGAATCTATGATTTTCGTATCTTTGGTGATGGATAGAATAATTTCGCTTTGATCTGACGGAGCTAGGCCATGTCCTGTTACGGTAATGAACTTACCTGTTCTATCATTTACGAATTCTGTAATTTGCCCCATAGTCCCTGCTAATGATTTCATCTTATTTACAATGATACCTGGTTCGTTATTTATTGCCACGGGCGTTGCAACTTGGGCACTTGTCATGATCGGCATAGTTGCCATGGCTAGAATAGATGCAGTCGCTAACACTTTAAACATGTTTTTATTTTTCATATGAAATTCCTCCAATGTTTTTAAATAAGTTTGTTGTCTGTTGGAAATGATCTACATATTCATAGACGGATTAATTAATAAAATGTTGCAAAAATCTCATAATGATAGCCTCTGATTTCTCAGAGGCCTCGACTTTTTCCTTATATGGATCACTATTTATCGCACACCAATCACTCTTCACCGCTCAGCCGATTAAGAAATTGTAGAGCCCGAGTGCTCTTAGGTTGCTCCAACACTTCCAGTGGAGATCCTTCTTCCAAGATATAACCATCGTCCATCAGAATAATCTTATCCGCCACATCAGCTGCAAATTTCATCTCATGGGTGATGATAATCATCGTCATACCTTCTGCTGCCAATTGTTTAATAACCTTAAGAACTTCTCCTACCAATTCTGGATCAAGTGCAGATGTTGGTTCATCGAATAGTAATACCTCAGGTTCAACTGCCATCGCTCTAGCAATCGCTACCCGCTGCTGCTGACCACCAGATAGCTGATGGGGATAGGAGTCCGCCTTTTCAGCAAGCCCAACCTTTTCTAGTAATACTAATGCACGCTTTCGTGCATCAGATTTCGAACGCTTCTGCACTGTGACAGGTCCCTCCATCACGTTGCCAATCACCGTCATATGTGGGAACAAATTATATGATTGAAAGACCATACCTGTTTTTTGACGTATGGATATAACATCCGATGTCGGAACCTTCTTAGATTCTTTGAAGCTAAGCCTTGTATCCCCTATGACAATACTCCCGTCATCAGGTATTTCCAATAGATTAAAACAGCGTAACAACGTTGTTTTCCCCGAACCTGATGGACCAATAATCACGAGAACTTTGCCATGATCAAGCTTCAGGTCAATTCCTTTTAACACTTCTAATGATCCAAAAGATTTATGTAAATTAAGTATCTCAATCAAGTGTATCTTCTCCTTTAACTTGCTGAGTATTTAGCTAATCGTTTCTCCAGATAATTCTGCAGAGTGGATAGAACGGAACAAAAAACTAAATAAATCACTGCAACCTCGCAATATAATAGCAGTGGCTCGTAGGTTGTCGCTACGATCTGTTGCGCAGTTCTGAACATTTCCATATACGTTATGCTTGCTGCTAGTGACGTGTCCTTAACCAGACTTATAAAAGTATTAGCTAGCGGTGGTACGGATACACGTGTGGCTTGAGGAAGGATAACTCGGCGTAAAGCCTGACCCCGTGTCATACCTACTGAGAATGCAGCTTCCCATTGACCTTTATGGATCGAAAGAATGGCAGCTCGTAATATTTCTGAAGAATATGCTCCTACATTAAGAGAGAAACCAATAATAGCAGCTGTCAATGGTTCCAGTGTTACGCCGATGGCAGGTAATCCATAGAATAAGATAAATAACTGCACCAATAGTGGAGTACCCCGAATGACCCAGACATAGAACCTCGCGATTAACTTTGGAATTGTCCACGTTGAAATACGAATTAGTGCAGTTAATAAAGCCAGCAACAATCCAAATACAAATGAAATTAAACTCAGCGGAATGGTAAAAGCTACCCCAGCCTTAAGCAAGGGTAGCAAAGAATCGATTAATATCTGTATTGTACGGTCATCCATGAGCTAATCATCCTTTTTGGACATGTTGGAAAGTGAACATCCTTGGTCCTTCTTTTATATGGAAACGTCTGTGCCAAAATATTTCTTTGAGATTTCAAGATACTTTCCATCATTCTTCATATCAGTAAGCGCATCATTGACCGCTTGGATCAGTTCATCGTTTCCCTTCAGGAATACCGCTGCGCTTTGAGATCCGTTCTCTATTTCATCTACTTTTTTAACCTTTACGTCCGGTTTATGTTTCTTCAAATCCAGAAATGATAAGCTGTCATTAATAGTTGCATCAATCCGTCCAGAGGTTAGTAAATCAATAGACTGATTGAATCCATCGGTAGCTACAAATTCTGCACCATTCTCACGAGCAATTTCAGAAAGGTTACTTGTTAGAGATTGACCAGATTTCTTACCTTTCAAATCAGCAAAGGTCTTAATATCTTCATTGTCGGAGCTTACAATCAATGCTGCCCTTGAAACAATATAAGGATCGGAGAAGTCGTATTTCTCTTTGCGCTCATCATTAATCGCTACCTCATTAAAAACAACATCGAATCGACTTGCATCCATACCTGCAAAAAGACCATCCCATTGTGCTTCAACAAATTCTGGTTCAAGTCCCAGACGCTTAGTAATTTCCTCTGCAATCTCAACATCGAAGCCGGTAAGTTTGCCATTATCATCGTGAAAGCTAAATGGTGCGTATGTACCTTCAGTACCGATTCGCAGCTTTCCACTTGCTTTAATGGTATCCAAGCTGCTTTGATTATTTGCATCTTCTGTCGTATCAGGATCCACATTAGTATTGTTTCCACAAGCTGTTAATACAATTAGCATGATCAACAGCATGATCATTAATCTTTGTTTCATAATCATTGTCATTCCCTCCTTACTATAATTAAGATAGCGATCTCTTTGTTTGTTCTCTTTGTTTTGTCCTTTTGGGTACAAAAATATCCCCGAACTCGAAATTGAAGTTCGGGGATAAATGATTCACACATAGATTCTGGGCCACTATTTATTTAAAATATAAGTCTCAACTACCTTTGCTACGCCATCTTCCATATTCGTGTCCGTTACAAAGTTAGCGATTGCCTTAATATCGTCTGGTGCATTACCCATAGCAACACCTAGTCCGGCGAATTCAATCATCGCTAGATCGTTGTAACTATCTCCTATAGCAATGACCTCTTCTTGTTTAATGTTCAGTTTCTGAATAAGTTGGTGTAGACTTGTTCCCTTATCTACCCCAACCTCTGTGAACTCTAAGAAATAAGGTTTCGAACGCGTAACATTCAATTTCCCCACGAGTTGTTGTTGCAATTTCTTTTCCAGAATAACAAGTTTCTCTGGTGCTTCTACCATTAACACTTTCACAACAGGCTCATGAATAGCTTCATCAAATAGATCTACTTGAATTATTGGCATTCCCGTAATAACTGCTTCGATATCGGTATATTCGTTATTGACTGGAGTTACGATATCATCGCCCACATACGTATGAATCCATACTTTTTCTTCCTTGCTAATATGGTATAACTCATGCACCGTTTCTGGTGACAACGTGCTACTAAACAACTGCTCATTCGTTGCACAATTCGTAATGGTAGCTCCGTTAAAAGATAGAATAAAGCTACCGTATTTCTCAAGCTCCAATTCCTTCGCAATATGCGTCATAGCAAATGTCGGGCGGCCTGATGCAAGTACAACTTTTACGCCCGCGTCTTGTGCATCCATTAACGCTTTTTTAGTGCGTGGTGAGATGGTATGGTCATCCATAAGAAGCGTATCGTCCAGATCAAGTACAATCATTTTATAAGTCATCATTGTTACGTCCCTTCAACTAGGTCTAGTATGAGTACAATTTGATATGATATATATTTCTTCGAAACTCTTATCTATACTATCATATCATTAGCTAGATGAAGTAGATGAACGATCATTTTTGCGAGAAAAAAACAGCAAATTCATTATTCTTATAGATACAATCTGTTTCTACAAACCCAGCCTCGCGCAACCACAGTAGTTGATCCGCTACTGTTGCATTAATATCTAGCTTTCTTCGTTCGATGGCAGATTCTACTACTTGAGTGGGTAATCCGTTTCTTAGAATTGCTTCTTCCCATTGTTGTTTGTAACGATTGTCGAAGTAGGACGACGAACCAGCTGCTTGATCGGCATTAACGAAAATACCCGTATCCAGTAAGAGCTTATAAACGCTATGAAAAAGGATTTTCTTCGCCTGATGTGATAGGTGGTGTATGGATAGTGAAGAAATAACAGCATCATATCTTTTCTCACCGAAAGAATACGTCGTATAATCTGCTACAATATACTCCACCTTAGAATCGTCTCCGAACCTGATCCGCGCTTGATTAATCATTTCTTCACTTAAATCAATTAATGTCAATTCTGCTTCAGGGTATTGTTGTCGAACATAAGATGCGAAGAGTCCTGTTCCTGCACCTAAATCCAATACTTTAGGAGCTTTCTTCTCCAGATTGACCAACATCATAGCTGTACCGTAGAAATCATCGAAACAGGGGATTAGTTGCCGACGTTGTTGATCATAACTCTGTGCCACTTCATCAAATTTCTTTCTAATCATGTCATTCATCATCAAAGAACTCCTCCCTTTCAAGAAATCAGTCTTACTTCGATTCAAGTTTACCTGTATATTACAGCTAATCTGTGACTAATAGAAATACCTAGAACTGATAGCTATAATAGGTTACGACTATGATAACTAAATTTAATTATTGACAAAATAATTTATTTGCCAAGGTCCCTTCAGGAAGTTCTATCGTTTTTGATTATGCAGACGAAGAACTCTTTGAAGAAAAAGGTCTGTCTAATAGGGTTGAAAATATGCTGAAAATAGCATCTGCAAGTGGGGAACCAATGAAATCATGTTTCACTTATTATAAATTGAGTGGATGTTAGAAAGGGCTGATTTACTCATTTATGAACATTTATCTCCAGCTACGATAAATGATCTTTTTTTTAGTAATCGAACGGATTATTTGTCTGCATTCGAAACCATTCATTATATCCATGCTGTAAAAAAATAACATTTCATTTGATAACAAACTCACCTCACAATCTATGACTAGGATTGGGAGGTGAGTAACTTGTAACGATTTATTTACACAACAATAGGTTGATCGTATACGCCATTTAATTTACGAATTTTATTCTTCACGACAGCTGGAGGTTCTACTTTCGGAGCATGTTGGTGCATGAGCCAAGACTTAACATAATGTGTATCTGATACTCTAAATAACGGTGGTTCTTTCTCAATATCTATTTTCATAGAATACGTACTTCGTAGTGCAAAGGCATCTCCTATTGGAGGATGTAATAAATCTGGTGGTGTACCTGGTATTGCCGTAAGTTTCTCATCATTCTTACTATCCAGACTTGGCATAGATGCTAGTAGTCCCCAAGTATATGGATGTCTAGGATCATAGAATATATCCTCTACCGTTCCAGTCTCTACAATCTGTCCGGCATACATTACAGCTACTCGATCCGCTACCTTCGCCACAACACCTAGATCATGGGTGATAAAGATAATAGATGTATCAAATTTCTGTTGTAGTTCTTTCATTAAATCTAATATTTGCGCTTGTATAGTAACATCTAGAGCTGTAGTTGGCTCATCAGCGATCAGTAACTTAGGATTAGCAGCCAACGCCATCGCGATAACAACTCTTTGTCTCATACCACCACTAAATTCATGTGGATATTGGCTGAAGCGCTTTTCAGGCATCGGTATTCCAACAAGTGTTAATAGTTCAATTGCTCGCTTCGTTGCTGCATTTCTCGGCATTTTCTCATGCTTATGAAGTACTTCTGTGATTTGTTTACCTACTTTCATCATCGGATTCAATGAAGTCATAGGATCTTGAGATATATAAGCAATCTCTTTACCACGGATTTTCGTCATTTGTCTTTCAGTCTTCCTTAATATTTCTTGCCCATCGAATTGAATCTGACCCTTTCTATACGTTGCTTGTGGGGTAGGTAGTAGTTTCATAATGGCTTGAGATGTAACACTTTTCCCTGAACCGGACTCTCCAACGATAGCAAGTGTCTCTCCTTTATTGACATGAAAACTAACACCCCGAATAGCCTGTAGTTCTCCTTGGTGAGTATTGAAAGAGATACATAAATCATTTACTTCTAATAGACGATTCATTTCATAACACCCCATCTTAATATCTGATTTATTTTAGAGAACCTTTATAAAGGCTTCAGCAAAGCATTTTCCAAATTGTTGGCATAAAACCTCATCCTCTGCAGTTGGATCATTGTCTACTCTAAGACTTTCTTGAAGCAACTTTGCGCCGCACTCACTTAACTTATTCTCTAGAACATCTACAGCTCCACAATAGGTTTCGTAACTATGACATCCACTTCCGAATATAGCTGTCTTGCTTCCATTTAAGTTGATCTCATCCATTTCATCGCAAAAATCCATGAATTCATACGGCAATTCTCCATCCCCCCAAGTATATGTCCCTAATATAAATCCTGTATATTCAGAAAGTTGAATGGCACTACTATCTTCAACCATCTTTAGATCAACCTCTGCACCAGATTGTCGAATTCCTTTGGCAATGTGTTGGGCCATTTTTTCTGTATTACCCGATAGACTGGCATAAATGATAGCAAATTTATCTTGCATGTGTTTCCACCTCTTAAATAAAGATTATTTACTTTATGATAAGTGATAATGATTATCAATGTCAATAAGTATCGCCTTTGTACTGTGGTACGGGCTTTTTATATTACTGTCTCATGGTTATGTTTGACTGCTTCTATGTCTGGCTACAATGTCAACTATAGACATAGGAAGTGAGTGAATTCATATGAACTTGACCACACGATATTTATCTAGAAGCCCTGTGAATCAGCCTTTTCATGATAAGGAGATACTTCGTGATATTTGGGGAGATCATTGGGGGGTATCTAATGATATTGGAAGGATTGGTAAAGTCTTGATGCATCGCCCTAATAAGGAGGTGTTACTATTACATGACCACGCAAGCGAGATAGAAGCTAGCCCTTTATTCACTAATTATGTAAAAGGAAACTCTAATCTTGAGAATCAAAAGCATACCTCACTGGATCTAGAGTTACTACAATCACAATATGATAATTTAGTCCAAATTCTAATGAATGAGGGCATAAAGATTCTGCATCTAGAGGGAGAATCGAAAAGTATGCCGGAGCGACTGTTCACAAGAGACTTAGGAATGGTCATTCCTTGTGGGCTAATCATTTCTCGACTAGCCTTATATCTCCGATACGGTGAGAGTCGTCTGGCTGCACAGACATGCGCACAGCACGGAGTTCCTATTCTTGGTTTAGTCCACGGGAATGGCTTCGCAGAGGGAGGAAGCTTTATGATGCTTGATGAAACAACAGCCGTTATCGGTCTATCCGAGCGGGTTAATCGACTGGGAATGGAGCAGATCAAATACATTCTCTCCATTCAAAATATTCAGCTAATAGTTATTGACTTACCTTCAACCATCATCCATCTGGATGATGCTTTTATTATGATTAATCATGATATGGCACTTGTAGATACGACTCTCCTACCTTATTGGTTCTTAGACGAGCTTCATCGACGTAAGATTACGTTGCTCCATGTCGACCCGAAGGACCCACCGCTTACCATTAATGCCTTAACTGTAGCACCAGGGCGAGTCATCATCTCCGCTAGTGGAAATCGAACCATTGACTTGCTTGCTCGCCACAAAGTAGAAGTTATTCCAGTCCCTGTCGATGAAATATTAAAACTAGGCGGCGGGATCCATTGTGTTGCACTACCCTTGACAAGGGAGTAATACCTTCCCCTCTATTCTTCATTCGAAGATTATTTTATTTCCTGTAGGAGCATAAGCCACAGATAGTCCCTCTAAAAATGTAAAGTCTGAAATATATTTTTCTAATAACTTCGTTGTAATCTTACCTGTTCTATCAATAAGAACCTCGTCATTTGAATCAGATATAGTTACATGGGCAACACCTTCTGTGAATTTCCCTGCATATATATAATTACATGGGATTGCCAATTCACCTTTTGTGTTAATATATCCAAATAGGTTTGTTGTGGAAAGCGTATTTACCATAAAATGTTACAATAATAGAAAGTTATTATTTAAAGGGGAGGTATTAATGAAGAAAGGAAAAGTGGCTTGGTGTATTGATTTTTTCAAACAATTATTTAAAAAGATTAAGAATGACGATGTTCAAGCTGTCAGCGCTCAATTATCCTTTTATCTCATTCTCTCCCTATTTCCTTTTCTTATATTTATCATGACTTTAGTGGGTTATGCGAATATTTCTATGGAGGATCGCATCCTAGATTTAGCGGAAATACTACCGGCAGAAGCTATATTGATTATGCAGGAAATTGTTAAGGAAGTCGCTGAGGGAAGAAGTCAAGCATTGCTCTCATTCGGGATGTTAGCTACATTATGGGCAGCCTCCAAAGGCATAGACGCTACGTTTAAAGGGTTGAATCAGGCATATGATATCGAAGATGATAGAGCTTTTTGGAAAGTACGAGCTATTTCGCTCATGGGCACATTATTCATCGGTCTAGTCATTCTATTAAGCACATTACTTCTTGTATTCGGTAGTTGGTTGAAAGATCAAGTGTTTCATCTCTTTCCTATACCTTATATATTCTATCAACTATGGAATTTAGTTCAGTATGCGCTCCCACTACTTATCATGATCATTGTGTTTACAATGCTCTATTGGATTGCTCCAAATCGGAAAATGTCAACCAGAGAAGCACTACCTGGAGCGATATTCACAACCTTTGGTTGGATTACCACAACAGGGCTCTTTTCCATTTACGTTAACCAATTTGGAGACTTCACTAGAACATATGGCAGCCTTGGAGGCGTAATGGTTCTACTTACCTGGTTATATATTAGCTCAATGATTATTCTAGTTGGAGGAGAGATTAACGCAACACTAGTGTATCGTCGAGGGAAATAAGTAATATCATTGATTATTAAAAGCTTTCCCTTGTTTGATTTTCTGTGTTACGTACATATTCACTGTTGTACTTAGAACGAACTCCGGAGATGTCTTTCCTTTATTTTGCCGATGACCCTGAATATGTACATCGCTTTTCTCCCAATTCTTCCATGCCTCTTCCGATTCCCAGCGAATCATCACGACAACTTCTTCATTTTCTTTGCTTCTCTTATTGACCATAACAGTAATATCTATAAGTCCTTCCATGCCTTCAACTGGACTTTCTTGGCTGAATCTCTCAACCACTTTCTCAGCGTTACCTTTCTCTACCACAATCGTTCTTGTTTGAATAAGCAAAATGAATCCCTCCATTAATTTCGATAATATCACTACATCCCATTGGGGAGTTAAACCTATTCTAGTGATAATCATTATCAATGTCAAAATGATATTCAATTTAGGCCCAATTCCCATTTCGGAATACAGCTTCTACCGTTCCATCCGCCAACTCACCGTCAATTTCTAATTGATCCGAACCAATCATGAAATCGACATGTGTTAAGCTCACATTGGCACCTTTAGCTAGCAGTTCATCTTTGCTGAGTTTAGTACCGCCTTCAATGTTTACTGGATAAGCACTACCCAATGCAAAATGACATGATGCATTCTCGTCGATTCCCGTATTGTAGAAAATCCGATTCAACCGGGATATAGGTGAATCAAACGGAACTAATGCCATTTCTCCAAGATACGAAGCACCCTCATCTGTATTTAGAAGTGCTGTCAAATATTCACGTCCCGATGTTGCGTCGTACTGGATCACTTTTCCTTCTTTAAAGGTTAGAGTCATCCCTTCGACCAACTGTCCGTTGAGATTCAATGGAAGTGTACTTGTCACTTTCCCATTCACCCCTGTGCGATGTGGCATTGTGTATATTTCCTCTGTTGGCATATTCGCAACAAAATACACCCCGTCTTGATTCTCTCCACCTCCACCGCGCCATAAATGCCCTTCAGGCATTTCAACATGTAGGTCTGTTCCTGGTGCACGATAATGTAAACTCTTGTATCGTTTGGAATTCATTCTCTCTTGCGTGATTTTAAGTTGCTCAATATGTTCACGCCATGCTGCGACCGGATCCTGCGTTCCATCTGCTTCGACACGATTCATGAGGAATACCGCATCCCACATCGCTTGTACACGCTCATCTTCAGGAAGGTCAGCGAATACTTTGTTTGCCCAATCACGTGTAGGAGCCTTAATCAGTGACCAACTAAACTTATTGTTACGTACATAATGCTGGTATTTCTCACGCGCAACGGCAGAAGCTTTGACCGATCTTGATACTTTTGTCGGATCAATACCACGGAATAATTCAGGATTTGGCACTTTTATATGTAGAATGGCACCGCCACCTTCTGCTAACTGTTCCATCATCTCAGCTTGCCATTTCGGATAATAATCAAAGGATTCATCCGGTGCCTTTTCATAACGAATCCGTGTAATTCCTTCGTCTTCCCACTCTACCTGAACATATTTGGCTCCAGATTCATAGGCCTTAGAAACAATTAATCTTGTAAGATCTACCGTTTCCAATGGCGCTTGAACGATCAGAACTTGTCCAGGTTGAACGTTAACTCCCACTTTCACAACCAACTCAGCATATTTCTCTAACATCACATTAAACTTTGTCATTTGCTTTCCTCCAACCTTAATCGATATGTAAAACAACTACTTCCTATTTCAGTGTATCATAGTCACGCAACTTCGATACGCTAATCAATTGAGAGGTATATATGCCTGTATGCCCGGAGAATAAATAGCTGATCAAACACGCAATGAACATATATATTGCACCTTCGGAACCAAATAACTCAATACCCATTAGAAAACAAGCCAGAGGTGTATTCGTAGCACCGCAAAATACGGCAATGAACCCTAAAGCAGCTAAAAATGGCGCATATATTTGTAGTATTCCTGCTAATGAATTTCCCAATGTAGCTCCGATAGCGAACAGGGGTGTTACCTCTCCGCCTTGAAATCCTGCACCTAATGTAACGGTTGTAAAAATCAACTTCCCAAGAAAGGCTAAGGGATGAACATCTTCTTCAAAGGATTGTTCAATTAATGGAAGTCCCAACCCTAAATAATCTCGTGATCCAATCAGATAAACCATGAGAATGATCAGCAAGCCACCAACTGCACTTTTGATCAGCGGATTTCGAAAGACTACAACAAATGTTTTTTTGAGGAAATGAGTTAACTCACTAAAGACCATACTTGTTAATCCAAAACATACAGCAGCAATAACAACTTTCAGCAACACTATTAGTGTTAGTTCAGGAACAACCCCCATCTGATAATGAGCATGGGTAACTCCCCATAAATTCATTGCGACAAGATTTCCTGTGAAGCTAGCTACAAAACATGGAATTAATGCATCATAACGGATCACACCTAAAACGATCACCTCTAGGGCAAAGACAGCACCTGCAATCGGAGTACCGAATACCGAACCAAATCCACCGCTAATACCACACATTAACAATATTTGCCTATCCACGGGTCCGACTTTGATCCATTTACCGAATTGCTCTGCTAGGCTTCCACCCATTTGTACAGCTGTACCTTCTCGACCAGCGGAACCACCTAATAAATGCGTGATTAATGTCCCAAATAAGACGAGAGGTGTCATTCTAAATGGAACAGGTTCATGTTCTTGTTGTTGGATTTGTTCAATAATCAGATTATTGCCTTTGGAACTATTCAGTCCAAACTTATAATAAAGGTAACTTACAATCGCACCACCTAATGGTAATAGGTATAACACCCAAGGATTCATTAATCTGATATCCGTAACATAGTCCAGACTTTTCAAGAATATAGCTGATGCGCTCCCGGAAAGTAGGCCTACAACTCCACCATAGAATAGCCATTTTAAAAAAGAACGTGACACTAAGCTATGTATATACATCCATTTCATTAATGTAAACCTTCTTTCGCATGACTCCATAATCGCTACTGCCGAAATTCTAGTTTATAAAAAATAGCTTGTCAATGTTATTTCAGGTTGATTAGTGGAAAGATTGCATTTTATAACTGTAACCATTATCATGATAGATAAGATTAATATAAGGAGGCAATGATATATATGAAAATAGAATTCTGGTCCGACATTGTATGTCCATGGTGTTATATTGGAAAAAGAAGATTCGAGAAAGCATTATCTCAATTTGAACATCAAGCAGAGGTAGAAGTCATCTGGCGTAGTTACGAATTAGATCCTTCCTCCCCTCGATTGAGTGGAGATATTATAGAGGGTTTATCCAAGAAGATAGGCAGATCAATCGAAGAAGTGAAACAAATGACAGAACAAATCACTGCATTAGCTGCACAAGAAGGCTTGGAATATCGATTCGATATTATGAAATCAGGAAATACGCTTGATGCACATCGGCTAATCCACTTTGCGAATTCTAAGGGACTAATAGAAGAAGTGAGTGAACTTTTATATCATTCCTATTTCACGGAAGGGTTGCCTGTTGGAGATGTTGAAGCATTGATCCAAATTGGAGTAAAGGCTGGCTTAGAACCGATTGAAACTCGGAACGTTCTCGAGAGTGATATGTACACAGATGAAGTACGAGCAGATGAGAATCGTGCCCATTCTTTGAACATATCTGGTGTTCCATTTGTCCTTGTAGGTGAGAAATATGGTGTGTCTGGTGCTCAATCAGCAGATGTGTTCCTCCAAGCCATTCGTCAAGCTTGGAATGAAGCTCACCCAATCAGCTTTGTTGGTGAAGCTGGTAACCAATGTGATGATGGGAATTGTCTTATCAAGTAGAAACGGCAATGCCGTCCTTTTTCAAAGACGGCACCCGTTTCAGCGGAAATATAAGGAATAGAGTATGAAGTGGAAACTTATACTTTCTTATATTTTTAACAAAAATGCCAAACCAAATGTGAATCCATATGGCTTGGCATTTCTTTTATTTATCCAACCATTCAATCGAAATATTAAATTTATTCTTACCCAGGTCAGTTTTCAAATTAATTTTATATTCCAAATCTTGTTCTGGTAGAATAACAGGGTTGCCTCTCACCGTAAGGTTATTACCATCTATACGATCAGCGATGCTTCGTAACAAGCTAGCAAATTCAGGTCCACGACCTACATATTCTTCTTCTATTTTCATATACTGACAACTCACTTTCGTTTATTTTAAAACAAGATTCAATGTTGGTAGCTTTGCTGTTTCGGCCAAATAACTTTGATTAATCTTTTTCAATTCTCCTGGCTTTCCTTTGTTAAATACGTTTTTACATGTCCCATGGAATTCATGCGGGAATAATAGATCGATATATAGTATCCGCTTCTGATCAGCAGACAACGGTAGTACAGCCGCGTAAGCGCAGACCCATCGATTCAACTCATTCGCCTTCCACTCACCCACCTCTTTCATCCGTTTCATGATCAGCTTACGAACATCTCTTAGCGGGATATCATAAGCGAGATTGTCGAGATCGAGTACATAGACCCCTTGTTCTGTAAGGAGTGCATTTCCTTTTCCATAATCCTGATGGCACATATATCCGTAGTCACCAATCGACTCTACCCATTCTGCATAACAGGATTTATTTAGAAGTTCGATACTATACTCAGCCATAGCGATGATCTCGTCGATATGATTTAGATATTTCTTATGAAACTCACTTGTTTCACTTACCGCTATACTCTTCCATTTCAGGAACTCTTCCAACATGCTAGTATAATTGTCCGGCCATACGCCCATTCGATTGTACACTTGGCTGCCAGGTGGAGGAACAAATCCAACCGTTTGTAGATGGAATTGAGCTAATCCAGACAACCCGTGCTCTAAATGCTCTGGAATTCCCTCCATATCTAAATCGCTACCCACGATCCAACGGTAAAGCACCAGTCCATATCCATCGAGAACGAAATAGAGTTCACTATCTTTCGTTGGAATGATCTCTGCGACAAGAGCTCCTTTATTGAATAAATAGGTCTGGACTTTTGTCGTGTAGTCGACAATCGGTAGTGATTTACGAATTCTTTTCAGACACACTGTACCTTCTGACGTCTCAAGCTTCCAGATCGTTTTAATTCCACCATCTTGAATGACTGCAGCTTCATGTACTTTAATATGAGGATACTGCTCTGACATCAATTGTAAACCAACGCTCAGATCTTGCTGCGAGATGATATCCTTATTACCCATGAGCAACCACCTCATCTAGGCGGGATAGAAAAGCTTGAAGTACGATGCCCTTGCTTTTCTCCGTTGCGATCATATCCTTTAGGCGCTCAATGTGTTTTTTCTCCGTCCACTGCTCCTCACGATGCCCATAATATTTATTCACTTGGCCGTAGATCAGATGTGGATACAGCAAGTCAGCCACTAGCGCGTGATATTGCTCTTTAGTTAATGGATTCACTTCCTGATACGCTTTCATCATGGTCAACATCAGCTCTAAATCCCAACCCGACTCTCTTTTCTTCATTACTTTGTTCAGAATTTTACGCATATCTCGAATGGGGACATCCACCGTCAATGAATCCATATCGAACACGTATAGGTGATTGTCGCTCCCAATTGCCAGATTTCCCGCAGCATAGTCCTGATGACATAACGTCTTCGTAATCTTCGTATGTTCTACCCAATTCGTGAACCCACTTTGCTCGAACATAGCTAGCGAAGATTTGCATTGTACCAAAAACTCATCAATGTGTTGCAGAAAGATCTGATCGAATGTGTTCTTATCCGCTTTCTGCGCGATTTCCACCTTCCATGCTTCTAATCGATCGCTTCGCTTGGTCATATCTTTCTCCCACTCCGTTAGGAGAAATGAAGGATATTCGTCCGTCGGTGAATTGATCCCACTTGAGGCTTTATGAAATGATGCCATACCATGCATGATCATCCGCAATTCCTCTTTGTGTTCATATTCAGGTGAACGTCCATGGACGGATTCAAAGATGACGAAATATTCCCCTTCTAGATCCACCCAACTTTCCCCATTAGTTGTCTTGTATACTCCTGGTGTGTGTATCCCATTATTCCGCAAATAATCTATCGCAAAGGTCATGAATTCAAGACCGACTAATTCGAAGGGCACCTTCTTCATGATCACTTCGCCAATGTCAGTATCTACTGACCAGACTGCCTTTTTGCCTTTGAAAGATATCAAATAGATGTTCTTAACCTTCATCGGATAATAACCCATGACCTTTTTCACAATTTCTGAAAACGTGGTATCCATGCTTTTCCCCCTCTTTCATCCATTTAGATAGACTTATTCAACGCATCGAGATAGAGTAACTCAAGACGTCGAGCCACATGCTCATATCCGTGATTGATCTCTACAAACGCTCTACCAGCTTTAGCTAAACGTGAAGCTTCATGTGGATGATTAAATAGATACGAGATTGACTCGGCGAAAGCTTGTGGGTTCGTATAATCGTCAATCACGAATCCATTCTCGTTGTGCTTAATAATTTCCGCATTACCTCCTCGGTTCGTTGTAATAATCGGAAGACCAGCACCCATCGCCTCATAATGGACTCTAGCTAAAGGTTCCTGCCATTGAGAGCTACATACAAACACATCTCCGAGTAAAAATATGGTTGGTAACTCTTTTGGCTGGATAAAGCCCGTGAAGCGAATCTGATCACCAAAACCACTTGCTAATTCACGGATACGTTCACCATATCTATCAATACGCTCATCATGAAACCATTTACTACCTACGATCATGAGCACTGCATCTGGATGCTCGCGTATTACTTGCTCCATTGAATGGATAAGGATATCGGGACCTTTAGACTTAGTCAGACGGCCGACGAATAAGACTACTTTGTTGTGTTCCACTCCATGAGTTTTCCGCAGTTCAGTACGAATTGCTAATGCTTCTTCAGACCATATTGGATAATATCGCTTCAAATCAATTCCCGAATATACCGTCCTTACCTTACTTTTCGCTATCGGGAATCTAGAAATAATAGTTTCACCAATATAATCACTGATACTCATAATTCCATCAACTGCTTTGATGCTCTTTCGACCCAATTTCTCAGTAATCTTTTTTTCTCGAAACATTTCATTATGAAGACTTACGACAAAACTACTCATTGGCATTGCAGATTTATAGATCAGTATATTACTAGGACGATTGAAGACATGAATTACGTCATAATGATGATTTGCCTTGCGTGCCGCAACCAGTTCCTTGGCGATGTTAACTACGTAATCATCTGCTGATACGCGAATATATGAAACACCTTCTACGGTCTCCCGATCCGCTAGTTCTCGATCAGATCTACAATAGATCGTTATCTCATATTTACTAGCAAGATAGGGGATTACTCCACCTAGTAGAATCTGGATAGCTCCACCCCTAATTGGAGGAACAGGTAGCATTTCCGTGCAAATCAAAGCAATTTTCAACACTCGTTCTACCATTACTATCACCTCCACCCTCTACTAATAGGATATGAAGAATTCTTATATCAGTAACGGCAAATCTACTAATATCAAAAAAGACTGACCCTCTTCTATTAAAAGGTCCAGTCTATGAATCCACAATAAAAAATATTTTTCTTCGAAAATAGAATTCCAGAAAGAATTCTGGAGATACTAACATATACAAAACCATTGACAAAGGGAATGATATTGTGGTGCAAGACGTAAAGAAAGTCACAAACTGGCTAAATACACACCTTGATAAAACCGTCATCGTCCAAAAGATAGAACAGGAGGATATCGATCAGGTTCACATTAAGCTGTCTCAAATCGATATTAGACAAACAGAAGAAGGTAGTGATGATTACGAGGATAATGCCATCATCCTGAAAGGTACAGGCAGTACCATGAACAGGGACGGTAACTTGGAGCCACTACCACAAGACACGTATGAACTTGTTACGGAAGATTTATCAATTACCGACTTCGGTGATGAAGAAATAGAACTGAATACTGCAAGAGCAAAATACACAGTATCTTTGAAATAAGTAAACTCACAAATAAGCTATCGAAGACTTCGATAGCTTATTTAAATATGAAAGTATAGAGAACTCTGTTATGCACTTTCATCCATTGCGTGCGTTACTTCGTTATTCTTCGCCTATAAATTTAACTTCTGTTTCCAATTCGATTCCGAATTTCCCTTTAACCGTATCTCTTACATGAGAAACTAAGGAAATATAATCACTAGCCGTTGCGTTATCCACATTAACGATGAATCCTGCATGTTTCGTCGAGACTTCTGCTCCACCGATTCGTACACCTTGTAAGCCACTCTCTTGAATCAATTGACCTGCAAATCGATTTGGTGGACGCTTAAAAACACTTCCACACGAGGGGTATTCTAAGGGTTGTTTCGACTCTCTTAGAAATGTTAATTCATCCATTTTATCTTTAATGGATGAATATACTCCCGGTCGCAAAGCAAATCTTGCTTCGAGAATCGTATAAAGTCCTCCTGCAAAAATACTATGTCGGTATCCCCAATCCATGTCATCTTGATGCAATGTCAACAAATTCCCACTGGAATCTACCACAAGTGCATCCTGCAGCACATCTGCAATCTCTCCTCCGTATGCACCTGCATTCATATAGAGTGCCCCACCTACAGTACCTGGAATGCCACATGCAAATTCAAGCCCTGTAAGTTGGTTCTGTAGGGCTATCTGTGATGCTTGTATAATAGATGCACCACTATGAGCTCGTAATGTATGTTCATCTATCATAATTTCCTGTAAATTCGTGAGTTGCACAACAATTCCCCGGATGCCACCATCTCTAATTATTACATTAGAGCCATTACCCAATATAGTAATCGTCAGATGATGATCTTTTGCATATTTAATGACAGATTGAACTTCATCGTACGATGACGGCAGAACTCGAATATCTGCTTGGCCACCCATTTTAGTATATACATGATTTTTTAGTGTTTCATGACATTGAATCTCCGCTAACGGAATTATTGTCTTTAACTCATTGTAAACCTGATTGATGTCCATTTCCGTACTCCTCTTTCAAGTTATGAAATCATTCGTCTATGTTGAATCTTATTTTATCATATGTCGTTCTCATCCATCATCAGAATAACGGGACAGTGATCACTACCTTTTATTTCAAAATCAATTTGAGCATCCAATAATGAAGGAGTCAATCTTGAAGATACTAGGAAATAGTCAATTCTCCATCCAACATTCCGCTCTCTTATTTTTGGCATATAGGACCACCAAGTATAAGCACCCGTCTGATCCGGATAGAAATGTCTGAACGTATCTGTAAAACCAGATTCCAATAATTGAGTCATTTTACTACGCTCTTCTAATGTGAAGCCTGAATTGTTACGATTGGACTGTGGGTTCTTAAGATCAATCTCCTGATGAGCAACGTTCAGATCACCACAAATAATCACCGGCTTCATTGAATCCAATTGTAGAATATAATTACGAAAGCGTTCTTCCCACTCCAATCTTAATTCAAGTCTGGATAGATCTCGTCTTGAATTGGGGGTGTATACATTCACCAGATAAAAAGTTCCGAACTCTAGCGTAATGATTCGACCCTCGACTTCTTCATCTTCCTCCAGACCATATCGCACAGAAATAGGTTGGATCTTCGTGAAAATAGCTGTTCCTGAATACCCTTTCTTAACAGCGTAGTTCCAATACTGAGAATATTGTTCACCAAGCTCCAGCGCTATTTGTCCTTCTTGTAATTTAGTTTCTTGCACACAAAATATATCAGCTTCCATCTCATGGAAGTAATCATTAAACCCCTTGGTTACGCACGCTCTTAACCCATTAACATTCCAAGATACCAGCTTCATATTATAATTACCTCTCTCCTTGCATTACATGACACATTGATGGATGATCATGACAATAATATCTGACCTGTAATCCATATTAGGTTTAAGTTTAACATAATTACTTTACTCAAGCTGTATCGGATTAATGAATACCTTTATAAGAATGCAGAGCAACCACTATATATTTTCTTATATCCACCAGTCTATGGTACAATTGCCTAAATGGTTAATGACCAGGTACTAAATATGTATTGATATGTTCTGTAAAGAGAGGAATTAAAAACTTATGATTATTAAACCAAGAACACGTGGCTTTATTTGTACGACATCACATCCTGTTGGTTGCGCTCGTCTTGTACAGAAGCAAATAGAATATGTACAATCACGACCTGAAGTGAAAGGCCCTCGTAATGTGTTAGTCGTCGGAGCATCAACCGGTTACGGATTGGCCTCGCGAATTGTAGCAGCATTCGGTGCTCATGCGAATACCGTTGGTGTGTATCGTCCTAGTAGCGGAACTGAGAAACGTACGGCCTCGTCGGGTTGGTACAACTCTGCAGCATTTGAAGCAGCAGCTGAGGCAGCAGGTCTGAAATCTTTTAGTGTCACAGGTGATGCTTTCTCTCCGGAAACCAAGGCAAAAACGATCGAGCTTATTCGTACGGAACTAGGACAAATTGATCTTGTCATTTATAGTGTTGCTTCTCCAAGAAGAACTGATCCACATACTGGAGAAATGGTAAATTCCGTACTTAAACCTATCGGTAAGCCATTCACGAACAAAACTGTCAATTTCCATACAGGTGAAGTGAGCCAAATTACAATTGATCCAGCTACAGAAGATGAAATTCGTGATACGGTCACCGTTATGGGTGGTGACGATTGGGAAATGTGGATTCATGATCTACATGAGGCTGGCGTTCTAGCTAATGATGCGATGACGGTTTCATACTCCTATATCGGTTCTGAAATTACAAAAGCTGTCTACCGAGATGGATCCATTGGTCAAGCCAAAGATCATCTTGAGGCAACTGCCACTCGCATGAACGAACAACTTAGCGTTACTGGTGGTTCTGCCTATGTCTGTGTAAGCAAAGCACTTGTAACTCAATCCAGCTCTGCTATTCCAGTCGTACCTTTATATATTTCCGCGCTATATAAAGTGATGAAAGAAAAAGGAATTCATGAAGGCTGTATTGAGCAAACCTATCGATTATTCTCAGAACGTCTGTATAGTAATGATGGAGTACCTGTCGATGATCAAGGACGTATTCGCATTGATGATTGGGAATTACGTGAAGATGTACAAGCTGAAGTTACCCAGATATGGAATCAGATATCCACAGAGAACATTAATGAACTTGCAGATCTTGAAGGCTATCGTCGAGAATTCTTCCAGTTATTCGGATTTGAAATCGACGGTGTCGACTATGAAGCTGATGTTAATCCGGAAATTCAGGTTCCTCACTCGAATTAAATTTCATTCATACAATCAAGCAAGGTTCGCTTTTGACGAGCCTTGTTTTTTTTCGAGGATAAACTCCTTGACAAGGACGGTATTGCCGTTTCAGCTTGCTTTATGATAATAATGGATTAGTCGATAAGAAAGAACTATAATGATAGCGAGCATGGATGGTACTGTACATTTAAGAGATTTATAGTTCTAACTTTAACACTTGGAGGTATTCAAATGATGATGAGATTAGAGAAAGATTTTCTTGGTACAAAGGAAGTTCCTGCAGACGCTTATTATGGCATACAATCTATACGAGCTGCGGAGAATTTCCCCATTACCGGGCAGCGTATTCACCCCGAACTCATTCGTGCTATTGCCATTGTGAAAAAAAGTGCGGCTATTGCTAATATGGAGATCAAGCGGTTACGCATTAATAAAGGGGAAGCCATCGTCAAAGCAGCTGATGAAATTATAGTTGGACGGTGGTTCGATCAATTCATTGTTGATCCGATTCAAGGTGGTGCAGGTACATCGATTAATATGAATGCCAATGAAGTCATTGCTAATCGTGCACTCGAACTTATAGGTGAAGAAAAAGGAAGTTATGAGAACATTAATCCCAATAATCATGTGAACATGGCTCAATCGACGAATGATGCTTTTCCAACTGCCGTCCATTTAGCCGTTCTAACCATGATTGAGAAACTCCTCATTACCATGAAAGATTTACATAAAGCATTTAGTGATAAAGCTATAGAATTTGACGGAATTATCAAAATGGGACGTACCCACCTCCAAGACGCAGTGCCCATTCGCCTTGGACAAGAATTCCAAGCGTACGCTCGCGTTCTAGAGCGAGACATTCATCGAGTAGAAGCTACAAAAACTAACCTGTTTACTATTAATATGGGAGCAACAGCCGTCGGTACGGGTCTTAATGCAGA
The DNA here is from genome assembly GCF_001857945.1 of Paenibacillus crassostreae. NCBI lineage: Bacteria > Bacillati > Bacillota > Bacilli > Caryophanales > Paenibacillaceae > Paenibacillus > Paenibacillus crassostreae. The sequence goes on along the minus strand of NZ_CP017770.1, from coordinate 4,520,505 downwards.
TTTACGTTATATTCAACGAGTCGCCGAGATTCTCGCAGAATTGAGTGGATTTCCTTTGGAACCTGCCGAACATCTCGTAGATGCAACACAAAATACAGACGCTTATACAGAAGTCTCTGCTGCTCTAAAAATATGTATGATGAATATGTCCAAAGTAGCCAATGACATTCGCCTGATGGCTTCTGGCCCAAGAGCTGGATTAGGTGAGATTACTCTCCCCTCCCGTCAACCAGGTTCATCTATTATGCCTGGGAAAGTGAATCCAGTGATGTGTGAGGTCATTAATCAAATTGCGTTCCAAGTCATTGGTAATGACCATACCATATGCCTCGCATCAGAATCAGGTCAATTAGAACTTAACGTCATGGAACCTGTATTAGTCTATAATTTACTACAGTCACTAGAAATCATGAATCAAGGGTTCCGTGTTTTTAGAGAGCATTGTATCGAAGGCATTCAAGCGAACGAAGATCGTTGCCGTGAATATGTTGAGAATAGCGTAGGTATTATTACTGCTCTCAATCCTCATTTAGGTTATGAAGTGGTATCCCGAATCGCACGTGAAGCCATAACAACAGGTAAATCTGTACGTAGTCTCTGTCTCCTCTATAATGTATTATCAGAAGAAGAACTAAATATCATACTTGATCCATATCAAATGACGAACCCAGGTATCGCAGGTGCAGCCTTGCTTCAAAGGGAATAAAATACAGACCCGAAAGACGGCCACTTTAACCAAAAAGTGACCTCTCTCGGGTCACTTTTTGGTTAAAGCATTAGACTGGGTTACTTTAATAAGTTGGTTACAATTCGTTTGGTATCTGGTTCATGCGTTTTAGATTCTCTTTTCTCATCATCCTATTTGCAGATAATAAGAATGGGATTCCAAAAGCTGCTGTTACGGCAATAATAACGAAAATAAGAACTGATGAATCTAATCCTAATGTATCTAAAAGTAACCCCCCAAGTAGAGGCGCTAGCACATTACCCAAATTGTTAAAACCAATCATCCCAAAATACGTCCCTCGTAATTCTGGTTTAGCAATACGGTCAATAAGAACATCTGTCATAGTGAACATCAGAACTTCTCCGATAGTGAATATAACTACACCGAGCATGAATCCAATGAATGAATGAGCAATTCCGAATATTAAGAGACTACAAGAAACAAGAACACTTCCTATAATCAGCGGAATAACAGGTGGTAACTTACTAGCATATTTAACCACGGGGAATTGGCAAATCAGCACAACGATAGCGTTGAAAGATAACATATAACCAAACCAGGTAGCTCCATCTTCAATATTCGGTGTCATCTCCATATATTGTGCTAGGGTAGAACTGAAATGTCCGTATCCAAGCACGCAGAAGATCATCCCAATTAGAACATATAGAAATACTCGATCCCTACTGGTAGTTTGGAATGCCATAGAAAGTGTCACTCGCTCGCGACCCTCACTAGATGATGCAGCACCCAATTCGGGGTATCTGATAAATTGAATAATCAACGTTACTCCATATAGGATGTAGACAACTCCAGCAACGGCAAACGACCAGTTAGAGCCCGAAGCACCCATTTGTAAGCCAAGAATAGGCCCAAATACAACACCTAAATTAATTGCAGCATACCTTAAGTTAAAAACAAGAAGCTTGCTTTCCTGAGGTGTTATATCTGCCAATAATGCACGAGAAGTAGGCTCGAACATCGCTCGACACAAACCATTCAATGCATTCATCACAAAAAAGAGCCAGATTTTATCTGCCACCGCAAACCCAATAAAAACTAATGCCCAACCAAAAACAGAGATTAGTAACACTTTTTTTCGCCCGATAATATCAGAGATGTAACCCCCATAGAAACTAGCAAATACTCCAATTAGAGAACTAATCGCTACAACAATTCCGGTCTGTGATGGGGAAGCACCCATCGTTTTAATCAAATAAATCGAGAGAAAAGGAATACTCATGGACGTAGCCATACGTCCAAAAATGGTTCCAATAATAATGGTCCATGACAAAGGATGAATTTGTTTTAATTGTGTGATCATTTGTTATCTCTTTCTTCTTACATAATGGGAAAATATTCAATGAATACGAATTATTCTAGCATAGAACATATATTCGTACCATAATAAATATCAAATAAAGGGTTTCTCTATTCAGTTGTAGAACTATTTGTTCGGGTGATTTATTATGCAGTCTATTGCAATCGTACATATCCCGGCAGACATCAGACCGGATTATTTAACTCTCTTCTTAGATAGCGTCTCAGAGGAACGCAGGCAGAAATTCACAAGATTCATTCATAAAGAAGATGCGTACCGTTCCTTGGTAGGTGAGCTATTAATTCGCACTATATTATCTCGACAGTTGGATGTAAGTCACAAGGAGCTTCGTTTTGACTACAATTCGTATGGCAAACCTATGTTAAGTAACTATCCACAAATTTGTTTCAATATATCTCACTCTGGAAAATGGGTTACTATAGCGTGGGGAAATCATGGTCAATGTTTAGGTATTGATATTGAGGAGATCAAGCAAATGGATCTTCAATTCGCGGCAAATCTTTTTACTCCACAAGAGAATTGGAAACTCGCTTCTTATTCCGGAGGGAGACAACTGGATTATTTCTATCAATTATGGACCTTGAAAGAAAGCTATATGAAGGCTATCGGAAAAGGTTTGTCGATCCCTTTGGATTCCTTTTCTATCGTTTGTAACAATATTGGGGAATGGTTTTCACCTGAAGCTAAAGGATTCCATTTCAAGAGTTTCAGAATAGATTCCTCACATATCTTGTCTGTTTGTTCAAATTCGGAAGCATTTCCTGATCATATTCAAGAAATCACTTTGTCTGAATTGTACGATAGTTTGCTATAACCATATAGAAATATCCGGATGCCTTAGCATCCGGATATTTTGTTAGATACATACGATCTATATTATAAGTATCCGTCATATTCTACAGACTTCTATACCTCTTCTGCTCCAGTTCTATTACTAAATACTCCTAAGGTTTCAATACAAAGTGCAAAGCACGATTAATTAAAGCTGATAATCATTATCAATATAGAAAATAGCATAAGCTATCTTATTCAGTCAACTAAATTGATTCAAATATATAAGATTTATCACAAAAAAAATGATCCTCCCCATAATCTCGGGAACATCATTCTTCCTATCATACTAACCAGTTAATCTTCTTCTTTATATCCATCCCGAACCGATGATATTTTGCAGGCCAGTTATCGACTCTGGGCACCAATCCACATTCGATGGGACAAAGAAAACTGCAACGGACTGATGTGTTGGATCAATGATTAACTTACATCGACCTGCACCTTCATGCCCATACGATCCTTCAGGGATCCACTCTCCTCGTCCTGTAATGGATGCACCTATCCCATAATCCATCTTCGGAATATTGGCACCCCAACAATAAGCACTGATCTGATTATTATCAAACGTATTTTGCGTCATCTTCTCAATAGATTTGCGAGATAATATACGAACGCCATCAAGGATTCCACCATTCAGCATCATTTGCCCGAATCGAAACACATCATGAATTGTTGAATATAGACCACCGCCACTACTAGGAGGATGGTACTTTTGTGGCTGTCTATTCAAACGTTCTATATTATGATCATCTATAACGCAGACCTCAGGATGTAGATTTTCTGGTACTTGGAAGAAGGTACGAGTCAACCCGAGCGGATGAACGATCTCATCCATCACATACTGCTCATAAGTCTTACCACTCGCACGTGCAATAATTTCCCCAAGGATGGCGAACCCCGCCGAGGAATAACTCCACTCCTCACCCGGTTGTGATAACGGTTTACCAGATAGAACTGCTCGAATCCATACCGTTTGGCGTTGACGTTCCAATTCTTCAACATCAACATTATCTTTATCTTCTAACTCAGGCATAAAAGCAAATATAATATCCCACCATCCCATAGGATAGGGTTCAAGATAGTAATTAGGATCTGCTTGTATACCTGAAGTATGTGTTAATAAATTCCATATTTGAACTTTATTATACGTTGAATTGTTGAATTCCGCGATCCATTCAGCTACAGGTTGACGTAGAAATAACTTCCCTTGCTCTATTAATTGAAATATTGCTACAGACGTAAATAATTTCGTAACTGAGGCAATCTCGCGAATGGAGTCCGTCTGTAGTATAGATGTTGTATCATCATGCCGTAGAGGACCAAAAGCATTTACTGCTAATATGACACCATCACGAGATAGCATATACGATCCGCACTTTATCTTATCCTCACCAATTAATTTCTGGATATGCTCCTCAAGTCGATGATGTACCGCTGGATCAAATCCAGCATCCTTCAGTGATTTACTTGAGACCTCTTCTGTTATGGTCATATGCTTACCTCCCATTATCTCAACATTTAAGTTTTACCCAACTAGAGTAATCCTGACCACACGATAGCTCGCGGTATAACGACCGACTCATTCGTGTATCCTTTTAACCCAGGAACAAAGAAAGCAAATACAAGATCCTCTACCGGATCGATATATAGCCCACTATGTCCAAACCCTTCATGAGAGTACGTTCCTTTACTACAAATGTCATCATGATTAAGTGACCATCCAAGACCGTATTTAGTATCCTTACTTCGTTCTCCCCAACCGTTAAATAGCACACCATTTAATTGGTTAGATGTCTGAAGTTCCACTGCACGGCGAGACAATATACGAGTACCGTTCCATTCGCCACCTCCAAGCATCATTCGACCGAATGTACAAAGTTCCTCTAATGTGGAATACAATCCATTTCCTGCTTTAGGAGGTCTCTCCCGATCGATGGTTTCTACTGGTGTTATGGACTCTAATTCCCATGAATTTACGTAGCACAGCTGTTCATGTTGAGTTACATCCACTGTGAAACCCGACTTCGACATTCCTAGTGGTGTCAGTATTTCATCCGCAATGTACTGTTCATATGCTATGCCCGATACTTTCGCAATAATCTCTCCAAGTAAGGCAAATCCAGCTGTTGAGTAGATCCATTCTTTACCTGGCATGTTCTGTAAAGGACCAGATAACACCGCTCTTACCCAGCTAATATCATGGCCACTCTTCTTAATCTCACGAACGGCCCATTCATACCAAGGAAGTGCAAATGGTTCTTGAAAAAAACCTGGATCACCATTAAGTCCTGAGGTGTGTGTTAATAACTGAGCTATCGTAATTGAACGATGTTTATCCGTATCGAATTCAGGTATAATACTGCTGACCTGCTGATCTAGAAATATCTGACCTCGATCCATTAATTGATGTATCGCAACGGATGTGAACGCTTTCGTGATAGAGTATGTTTTACGAATTGAATCTGGTTCTAAATCTGGGCTATCTTCCGTAGGTCTAAGCTTTCCTAACGTACGATGAGCAAATATTTGTCCATGTCGTGATAATATGTAACCTGCTGCTTGAATCGTTCCCTTACCAATTAATCTAGAGTAATGATCATCTAACCTATTCAGCATTGCTGGGTCGTAACCAACTTCATCAGGGGTAACATCCACTTTCCCCTTATGAACACTTAACGTTTGCTGCATTATTTAATCACCTTCCCTATTATGGGTATTTATGGAACCTTATCTACGATTACTATTTTATGCTACAACCATTTGAGTGTCTATGATTATTCATAGAATATTAAAAAGCCAAGTACAAGCAGTCATATAACCTGCACCTACTTGGCTAGATTTGATTTCACTAGATGGATGTTGTTAATTCATTCTCCCGTTCTGAACGGGGACGTTAGCAGCCCTTCCAAATTGTATAAGTTACCAATGGGAGAATCATTCCACCCATATTTAACCGAGACAGGCTCATTCACATAGGAGGATGATACAATTACTGAATCTCCATCAATTACAGCTTCTGCCATGTAATATTGATGGTCTGCCCCAGCAATTGCGAACCCTTTCAGCTTATCATCTGGAGATGCAGCTACTGGTTCTAGGCCGTTCTTGACTCCAGCAAACAGTCCACTTCCTGTGAAATCAAAGGTCAGACGTATGTTATCCCCTTCTAGCTTCATGGATTTATAGATCGGTCCTGAATAGACAATTTCTTTATTATAAAATTCACCAAGAGCGTTTCGCGCCGCCCGTATACCTACATCTTGTTTATTCTTCGGATGAATATCCGAGGGATCACCTAGATCACTTGTTACAACTAATCCAACATTATTGTCATTCAAGCTTGTATAGAGTTGTGCTTCACGGACTTCTGGTAGACCTGGGTCGCTTTGTGCTGGATTATCCTCTGTCTGAAGTGCTCCATAAGCTGCAATCTGAATGATTACGAATGGTAATTGTGCATTATTAAAACTTTTGCGCCAGTCAGAAATCAGTTCAGGTAGAAGCTGGCTGTAAGTCGGTTCTCCCCAATTAGATTCTCCCTGATACCATAGTACTCCTTTTAGTGGATAAGGCGTAATTGGGGCAATCATCCCATTATAAAGTGCGATTGGTGAAGATGTTGTTTCAATTATTGCTACACCTGAATGGATTTCTTCTGCTGCGTGGCTGTAATTAGGATTATCTTTTAACGTATTATAACTCGTCCAGCTTTCTGCTTTTGTTCCACCTACCGCAGCGAACACGATCCCAATCGGAACATCCATCTCTTGCGTTAACTCCTTAGCAAAAAAATATCCAACTGCACTAAGATTCTCCACGTTATTTGGACTAGCCACCTGCCACTTAACAGATTCATCCATCGTCGTGAGTGGAACTGCACTGGTTCGGTTTGGTATGGTTATGAATCGTATATTTGAATTTGTCGCGTTCTGAATTTCCTCTGGAGCATTAAGTATGTTGGACATCGTAAACTCCATGTTAGATTGACCTGAACAGAGCCATACATCACCAAACATTACATTAGTTAAGGTATTAGTAGATTTTCCATCAGCAATCGTTATCGTATAGGGGCCACCTGCTGAATATAGGCCAATATTTGCTATCCATTTGCCGTCTTCATCTCCGATTGCTGTGAACATCTGATCATTTACTGTAACCGAGATTGAACTTCCAGGTTCAGTCCACCCCCAAATCTCCGCGTTCACATCACGCTGAAATACCATATCGCTACTAAACATTTGATTTACGAGTGGCTTGTTGACATGTAAGGGTAGCACCGTGTATTTCATCGTCTGTTCCACTTCCATCTCATCAGTTGAATCTAATCCGCGAGCCTCCACCTTAATCTCATAGTCCCCTTCCTTAGAAGGACGCCATACATAAGATAAGTCCCTACTATAACTATTCATTGTCTCCCACTCACCATTAACCGGCTTTATGAAAAATCGATACAAAGCAGCATTATCCGCAGTAGCCATTAATGTAACCGGAATACCAAAAGATTGCGAGTTCGAAGGATTGGCTCTTAAGGTGATCTGATCCACAGTTCCTCCTGGTCCTGTAAATTCAATATAGTCAATTCCTACCCAACCCCAACTTGTTGAAATGACAAAAGTACTTTCTCCACCGTTCACGTCGTATTGCCCAACAAGGGCATCATTCCAATTCGATGAATTCTTAAATGTAAATTCGCCTAATTCTTCATTATTGAATGTTAAGAAATTAGGCTTATCCCCTCCATATGTTTTGTAGCGAATAGTAATGCGATAGGTTCCCTGTTCAAGATTCGTAGTAAACTTAAGAGAATCTCCTGCCTTCTCAAATCCTTTTACGAAAGATCCACCTGAAGTACCATCCTCTGAATCAACACTTACACCTGTTAATACGCCTTCCTCTGCCTCGATACGGATTATCTTCCCTTTCTTAGCTTGAGTTGCTGCTTCTTCATCCATCATCGCACTCTCTACCCTCCTAGTACATGATATTAATTTCTACTGTATCCATAGATCCCATAATACTAATTCGTTATAACCAAATAATAACATCATTTGGTTACCCAGATCATCTAGATTTTAATCATATAGAATTTACTAGTGAAGGCACCTTTAGACTAACATCTAAATAGGATAGAACATCCATTTGTTTGAGAGGGGTGTTATCTAATGGCACAACTAAAATTGATTACCAGAATTCGCCTAACTGAAGAGATCGGAACCATCAAATTAAATCCCATAACCAACATGGTATATTTCACCAACCAGGACGCTGGTGTGGGAACTGTTGGGGTTCTAGATGCTAACAGAAATCGGATCATCGCCCGTGTGAAAGTAGGAAGAATGCCGACTGATCTGGAAATCAATCCGCGAACAAATCGTATATATATTTCCAATTTTCGCGATGGGACTGTCTCTGTAATAAGCGGGCGTACAAACCGTGTCATCAAAACAGTCAAAGTGGGCTACCGACCTGATACGATGGGTATCAACATTCGCAAAAATCGAATTTATGTGACGAGGGCATCTGGGAGACTTTCTGTACTAGAAGGGAAAACAAACCGAGTACGAAACACGATCCAAATCGGTGGCCGCCCTTCCGAAATTGCCATCAATGAGAAGACAAATCGCATTTATGTAACAAATACAGTAAAGAACTCCGTATCTACCATTAATGGCAACACACAAGCTGTAATTACGTCCATAAAAGTAGGCAAAAATCCTGTTATTCCACCCGCACTCAATATCATCACCAATCGTATTTATGTCGCTAACAACCTAAGCCAGTTTCTCTCGGTCATTAACGGTCGCACTAACAAGTTAATGCAGAATATACATTTAGGCCATCTGCAAAGTGATATCGTTGCTAACCCTCGAATGAACCAAATTTATGTGTCAAGCGCACAAGTTGAAGGTCCGGGAAAACTCTTCATTATAAACGGACATACCAACAAAATCGTCACCACGATGACTTTACCGACTTTCTCAAATTTATTCGTGAACCCGATTACGAATCATTTGATAATCAGTGACTTCGACAAGAATAGGCTAATCGTCTATAACGCAAGCTCACTTAAGCGGATCGCTGTATTTCCCACAGTCGCAGGTAATATCACTCTAAACCCAGTAACCAATAAGCTCTACGTCGGGGGTAATCGTTCTATCACAGTCATTCAAGATGCTATCTGAATGTATTAATATATCCATAGTTGGGGCTAGTCCATTGATAATTCATTATACATCGAACTCAAGTTGCTTTCTTGCCGACACAATGAAATCAAGTGGTGTAAGAATGTTATCTGAATCATATTCCATGGCTCCCACCTTAAGGTTCAGCTCCACAGAATATTTTTTGGTGTAGTCTCCAGAATTTAAATTCTCTACATTTTGCTTAATCCGGTCAATCACAATATTAGCTCCTTGACGATCCGTAAATAATAATAATCCCCAAATCGGATTCTCCTTCTCAAAAATATACAATGTGTCATTCGTACGAATACTTGTTTGACTTAATACCGAAACATCATACATCAATGATGTCATTTCTTCTTCACTCGTCAAACGCCGCAACTCGTCCCAATACTTCACGTTGATGACTAACAAGGTTAGTGGGATGTTGTAACGAGTAGAAAGTGCCATGAAAACAGTCGCATCTTGTTGAAAAGATCTACTGTTTTTTAAATTGGTATTCTCATCCATCGTTGCAAGTGAATTATTGCTTTTTAACAAAAGTTCATTTTCTTCCTGTAATAATTTATTGGTGCGAGTAAGTATCGACGTGACTGCGGTGATCACTGGTGTCATGATCAACCAAAAGTAATTCCCATACCCAACAGACACCCCTTGAATCAAACTCTGGTATAACGTAAAGGTACCACAACCGAATATAAATATAATACTCAGAATCAGCCCCAACGTAAGGCTCGTAAAATAAGTTACGATCGCAATTAAAAAAGCTATATTTAAAAATATTATATTTTGAATATAATGATCTGGGTCACCTGAGGTGAACACAATACAAATGAAACAAATGATAAACAGCAAGAGGAAGGCGACATCAGATAGAAGACTACTTTGATTTCTTTTCATGATCTTCTGCTCCCTTTCTTTCTATGTTTGCGAATGATTAGAATTAGTGAAACCAATACTAATACTAGAACCAGTATCATAGATACCATAAAACCTACGATATCTGCTCGTTGTGTCACTTGATCCAATAAAGATGTTTGTACTGGGGCCGTTTCTGTCTTGAATCGATAAGCGTCAATGTTGCCATCCTTATCTGTGAGTACGGCATCACCATAGATCTTCCAGATCTCTTCATCAGTAGCGATCAATTTTGAAGCTAGATAGTATACATCCGAGCTTGGACCTGTCACCGCCATGAAACCATGTCCTGCTTCGTAAGGCGATTGAATTAACTGTAATGTACCGATACGCTTACCGTAATCAACATCTATACTTACCTTTTCATTAGATAGAAAACCAGATCCATCCGATCCATATTTAAAATATAGACTTTGGTTATGATCAGCAATTACTTTATTATTCTGATAAGTTCCTATCGTGATAATGTTACGATCAGACAAATCACTTGCCTCTGCCGTATTTTCGAAGAATTGAACTTCTCCCATATTCCCTTCGATACTTCTTCCTAATAAATTAAAAATATTAGAAACCGCTAGATACGTAAAATCATCTCGATCTGAAGGCATCACAACTGCCACTCGGTTATAGCTACCATCTCGGATAAATGGATACGGATAGTTATTAAATAGTAGTTCTGTTTGCTCCGTCGTATTTAGCTTTAACAACGAATCTCTCGTAATAAAAGCCCACGGCATCTGATCTTGATTCCTGAAACATTTCTCATTTAATAGTTCTAGATCTAAAGCAACTGTAATATTAAAGTTACCTGAAATATTTAGATTTTTCGGAATAGGTAAGGTGATCGTATCTCCCTCAGCTAATTCTGTCGTTAGCTTCTTGCTACCAATGGGTATGTCATTCAGAAGAACCGTTACCATAGATCGATTAAAATCGAGATTCTGTGCATATCGTAAATCAATACTAATCTTACTAGCATCCGAAATTGTACGATTAGATGGCAAAGAGACAAAATAACTTATCTCTTGATGACCCCATCCCTTTAAGGTATCTCCGTTTTCAGTTAAAGTTACATTTCTATCTATAGTAGTTACTGGAGTTGCAACAACCGTATCCTGAGTTATGACTTTCATATGACTATCTATTTGTTCCATCAAAGAGGTGTTGGCAACAAATCTTCCAGCCTTAACAAGTAACTCAGAATTCTGAGAAGTAATCACTAATGTCGGCTGTTTATCCTTATTCACTAATTGAATCAAGGCCGTTTGTTTGAAATCTTGGTCAGTCAAAAGATTCTTCAATTGATCTGATAGATGATCGTATAAAGAAACAACAACTACAGCCTTCTTGCTAGGAATTGCTTTTGAGTTATATGACAATATAGGGATCATCTTATCTTCCAAGCTATTCGCTTTAGTAAATCCTGTTAGAGCATAGACTGCTGCCTCCAACTCCGTGGATTCACTTTGTTCAGGGACAACAATGGCACTCTGGCCAGACTTCATTACATCCATTCCCGTAAAGTATTTATTAAATCCACTAATACTCCCATCCAAGGCTATATTAGTATGTTGTAATGAAATACTTGAAGTATTATATATTTGTAACCAGCTATCTCGATCATCTTCGTTGGTACAAACATCCAATTCCTTATCTGACGTTTGAATATGACCTTCGATTGACAATGTATTGGTACCTGCAATGATAAGATCATTCGGTATTGTGATTGATAATTGTTGTTCCTTTGCTTCATTGCCAGAAGGCCTGAAGGAATAGAAATGCGTACCATTCATTGTTAATGTTACACTAGACTGATTATTAAGGATTAATGGTGAAACTTTATAGTCTAAATTGAACTTTAAATGATCAACCTTCCAATAATCTGGCACCTGAAAAAAGAAATCCTTTGATGCTATTCTTCCTGATAATGAAACATTTGTACTCGTAATGGATAAATCATAGTTCTGTAGAACATTAGTTTCAACGCCTTGCGCAAGAACTTGTCCAGACTGTACGAATACCAATGACAAACAGAATATCATCACAACCATTAATCGTTTAATCATGAGATTCACTCCTATCTTAATAACGCTCGGTTTTATACCATTTCACTTCTCGTTTAAATATTTGATCCTTTACAAATGTATACATTCCATATGCTGCAACTACCATCCATAACTGACAATACGATAGGTACATTAGGATGATGATCAGAAAGTTAGAGAATCCCATCTCACCTTTTTCCGTCATAATCGTTAAAAAGGTTCCAACTATAAATAGAACAATTGCTAACATCCATAGAGATAGACTAAATCCTGCAATCGTTGTTTGGACATAACCTAGCGCATTTAGAATTAGTAATATATCAGAAGTAATTAATGAGGACAGCAATAAAAAGTAGATGGATATGAAATAAAAGATATCGAAACGAACACGCTTTGCCGAGCGGTCAAAAAGTAATTTTACATTCTTCACGATAACGTATATATTGCCCTTAGCCCAACGTGTTCGTTGCTTGAACCATACCCTCAGAGTCTGTGGTTCCTGTTCCCATGTAACTGATTTCGGCTGAAATTTGATTCGATAACCCATCATATAGATTCGAAAGCTAATCTCAGTATCCTCCGCGATCGCTTTCACATCCCAACCGCCAATTTTCTCAATTATATGGCGTCGGATTATAAAGTTGGTCCCCGGTATAGTACACAATTTAAACAATCTCCATCGTCCTGCTTGTGCCATCCATTGAAATGATAAAGTCTCTATATTAATAAATCGTGTTAATAAACTAGCATCTCGATTTCTTGTTCGAAATTTACCAATAACGGCTCCTAATTTCTCGTCATTCATAATCTCTGCCACTAAATAATGCAATGCTTTCCTCTCCGGAGTGTTATCCGCATCATAAATAGCAATAAGTTCTCCTTTACTTTGCGCAAAGCCGATATTTAGTGCATTTGATTTCCCTTTACCGCCTGTAACTGAATCCGTATTCATGATGATTAATTGACGCTTTGAATATCTTATTTGCAACTGACCCAACAGCTCGCTGCTATCATCCGTAGAGTTATCATTAATAACAATAATTTCATATCGATCATGGGGATAATCTAAAGCTAAGAGAGATTCAACCGTCTTGGTAATAACGATCCCTTCATTATGTGCCGGAACCATGATAGATACGAAAGGCAACTCCCCCTCTAATTCCATATCTGGTTCGTTCTCAACTTGTACATAATAAAGATAACCCGCAATGATTAGAACGACATTCACAAGGAGCAGAGACCAGATACAGATCACCGAGATCAGCATTAATATGTCTGCGAATGTCATAGATTTCTCCTCTGGTTGATATATTTACGTCTATACAGACGTCTTCCGATAATGAATAGAAAGCCGAATACGATCAAAGTGACGACAATTAAGAACATAAATATCGTATTCTGAACCTGAAATAATGTCTCGAAACTCTTCTGTTCTACTTGTCCATAATTAAATTCAGAATCGACCAATTGAGGTGAATTATTGATATCTACTGCATTTCCATTAATTGTGAGGATTCCATTCTGGGATGAAATAATATTCGCCTTAGTCTGAACGATATGAGACTCATATTTATAATCTGCAAACATCATCCATGAATCGATAAGTGTCTGAACTATCTTATGTAAGTCCTCACGTTGATCAGTGAAATCATAAGCCACTGCTGAATTCATCGGTAACTTATATTTATTCATCGCTGAATGCTCAAACTGTTGAACAATGAAAGGTGAGACACTGTATGTTGAAGATTCGAACGATCGAGACGTATCGGCTTGAGACCAATATATCTCAGCTCCAATACTTAGAGGAGCAATACCGTTATCAGCTAAAATATCAATAAAGGACGCCATTTGCGATTGAAGGGTTGCTTCATTCTGGCTAGCGGTTGATAGAACGAATGGGGCATTAACGATGATCGTGCCATTATGAGATTGAACGTACTTCAATGTTTCTAGATATCGCTTCATCGCAGGATAGTCTGTATTACTAAACACAGGACTGATGCTAACCATAAATGGAATTCCTGCATCATAGAGTTCAAACGACATTTCTGCTAACAGCTCCAAATCTGAGAATGGATATATTTCTTTAAAAACAAGATAGGTTTGTCCCTCTTCTGTAACATTCAACCAATCTTTCAACACATAAGCTAGAGCTAATTCACTCATGTTACCTTTCTCATAATAAGGAACATACCCATAGTGCTCATTCTGAACACCAAAAGGGGATTCTATCTTCCCACTCACGGGTGTAATACTTCCATAATGAGTACCTTCAGCTTGCATAATGTAAGACATATTCTTTGCTTGAATCCTTGACTCTGAGAATTGACCTATAGAAATATGAATGACTTGTTCTCCAACGAACTCGATCTGAAGGTTCATTTCCTCTTGAAGCTGCGTCGATATTGCCGACCCAATGTGGAAATAGTCTCCTGTATACTTTTCGAAATCATTATTGAAATCTTTATTGGTCAGAGGAAGATCGTCAACATTCCGTAGTCCGATCACCTTGTTATATTGTGCTAGTTCCCCTTGGTTATAATCATCGAAAGACATTGAAGTCACCTTCACACCATAAGATGCGAGTAATTTTTGTAACGATTCTACGTTACCTTCTTTAGATGTCCCAACTCCCCAACTATCATACAGAAATAGCACATGAGTTGAGTCGTGATCTTGCGCACTCAAGTTCGAAGATGGAAGCCCGATGAAGAGTGCCAAGAATACCATCCATATCTTTACTATTTTTGTAATATACAATATATTATCCACCCTATTCTTGATGTCCACGAAATAAATGTCGTCCTACAATATCGGCAATGAACAAGAAGGTTACGAGATCAAATGCTACCGTGAATGGGAAGACATGCTTACCTAATTCTGCATCCCCAGCAATAATAACTGAACCGAATATACCTAATAGACCAACGAGTATAAATATAATAATAAGTGGTATTCTGGTGCTCTCACGGATGTTCTTTGCCTTTATTGCCGTAATAAAACCTGGTAAATATAATCCAACAATCACCATAATCCATATAACAATGAAACCAAATGTTCTAGGGATAAGTGTCTTCTTTATTTGGCTGTATCCAGAAAAGAAATTCGTCTGAGTTCCAGCCGGATATCCCGCAGATATTTCATAATTCCCGATTTCTGATGGTCGAATAATAAATGCATTTTCCGCTGCAAGATTAAACATTTCACCTGCTTGGCCAGGATGCATTATGTAATATTTCAGAACAGAAATAAATCCATACCGGCTATAAAACTCATTCTTTAAAATATCCGAATTCACATCCATTGTTGTGTTAAGTTCATAATAATTAGTTTTATCCAAGATCGCGTATTGCTCATCGATACCAAAGGATTTCAGGGCAGCTTCAGGGTCACTAGATTCCATAAGTACACCACGGGTCATCGCATGAAACTTATTCATATTTACAAATTCCTTTGGAGTCAAAATATAAGTACTTACTCCAGCAAGTAACAAGAATACGAGAGAAATAGACATCAATATGCGAAATGTTTGTTGCTTCCGTATAAAAATCATCCTGATACATGTCAACGCAACAATAACGCCTACAAGCGCATTCTCTTGTTTACTCATTGTTAATATGATTCCACTAAACGTAAATATGGCCATCAATATATAATCGTTATACCGATGTCGACACAATAATAAACCTGATCCCAGCATGAACACCATCATGATTAAGACAACACTTTCACCATAAAAGGAATTAAAATATGCTGTATAGCCTGTATCACCAAATATGAAAATAGCTAATATAGCAATCCAATATCCATATTTCTTGGGTATTTTCCATGTGAGGCTCTCCACTAAAAGATATACTGCAATCGTATAAAGTAATGTATATATTGCAGCTTGAAAACGAATATCAAATACTTCATGACTATAAAATAGCTTATTAAGCGATAACGCTAACTGAATAAACAATGATTGCGATGTGACCACACTTGAACTATTTTCATTAAAATATTGAAATATCCCGAATTCTTTAATAAAGTAAGAGTAGTAATAGCTATCGTAATCAGAAATATTAAAATATAAGCCATTGCTATCGAGGATATGGAAATAATCTCCATTATCGGCCATACCAATATAAGGTGCTGTAAATAATGCCATGATGGTAATTAGTAAAACACTAACTGATGCCAAGCAAGCCGGAGACAACCAGCGACTTATTAAAGCAAGTTTGTGAAAGATGACTCCTTTAACTGCACTTCCTGTCATGAAGTGTGCCTTCCTCCTTACATGAATTCCTTCTAGTACACAAAGGCTAACAAAGCCATTAAATTATCAAAGGAATATACTGTTTGTGTCCTTACATCCCCAAAACTTCCATTCAAAGGACTTGCCGAATCATGAATCTGATAAGTTAGCATTCGCTGAATACTTCCTTCGTAGAGCTCTTTATCACCGATCACAGATCCAATCATGGCTGTAATGGCATAGATGGCGGTAGATTGAATTTCATTCGTTGGAGTTCCTTCTGGAGTGTATTGTCCATATAATGTTCCACTCTTAATTTGTTCTTTGAGATAGCGGATACTATGCGAATTCTGCTGCTCCGCTTCAGAAAGAGCAAGAATGGTCAATAATGATTCCACGGTATTAATATTTTCGGAGGTGTAGGAATTTGTGTCATATCGGTAGCGAGTTTCATACATTGGGAACTTGTCGGATAGATAACCATTCTGAATTATTTCTAGCATATTGGAATACAATTGTTCATCATGATCTAAATTATTCGGAAACATTTGAAGTGTTAATAAATTGATATAACATAAAGTAATATAAGAGTTGGTAACGCGATACTTCTCATCGTAGAAATCATACATATAGTTTCTTTTTACGTTATATTCGTAGAATCGTTCGCTATAGCGATCTGCTTCCTCTGTATACTTCTGATCCTCGAATACCGCTCCAGCTTCATAAAGGGCACGGATAATGCGCAAATCATCCACAGCTGCATTCAGAGAGTAGCGTTGATCTAATTTAGGGCTATATCGATAACTAAATCCGGATGATAGATTTAACGTTTGTTGAGCTTGCTTCCATGCCATATCAAATGCATTCTGCTGCTTAGTAAACGCATAATAACGTAACAGTAAGCCTTCTGATTCACTCAGTACTTCATGGCCCGTTGCTACGTCCATCATTTGTTCACTATCCTGGTAATTCGTATAAACACCATATTCACCTAACATTTGATTATCAACAAATTGGATTAAGTCACGTTTATTATCATGATTGGGAATATCCAATCCATATTGATTTGAAGTCTTGTAGGTTGTCATGAAATTGTGACTTGAATGATTAATCATCTGATCATATACAATCAGACAAGTAGCTAGTAGAATACATATTCCTATCCCTAGCATAACTTTAATCTTCATATCAATTTGTCTCCTTAAGCGTAATAACATTCATTATATTATTCTTACATATTCATTTTGAATATTTGTCGAATCTAGATTTAATAAGTCGAATAACGTCGAATTCCTACTATCTATAGTATATTATAAATCGTAGGAAAGTAAACGATATCTTCCGAAATAGGAACAACCCTCAATCATGGTGACTTGAGGGTTGAATACTCTAATTCATTCGAACTTGATCAATTCTTCTTAAAATGCTTCAATAGATTTCCTATTCCTGAGAAACAAAACAATAAAGCAACAACTGAAAATCCGATGGTCACTTTTAAATTGCTATGATCTGAGATTACCACGGTGATTACAAACAAAACAGCGGCTAACAAATTCAGTATAGCTATTGTTAAATAATTTATACCCTTCAACGATATCACTTCTTCCTACCATTTCATCAATTTACTATATATTAACGCTAAATTACGATGTTTACAATCTTCGACACTACGAATTCATGCTCGTAATAGCAAAAAAAAGCCACATATAGTGACTTTTCTATTTACTCATTTGTTAGAGTTATAACTTTATTCTTGTTATCCCATTCTACTTCTACTGCTGATAATTCTAGTATATTTCGAAGTGGAAGCATAACAGACGTACCCTGATATCTTGATGCTGTAATGGTGATTGATTCGCCATTAACCGTTGCTTTATTCGTCAGTGGCTTATGTGATATTGTACGGCTACCCATTTTAATTGTGACCATTTGACTCCTATTACTCCACTGTACATTAGCTCCTAGTAACTCTAAGCATTCCCTCATCGGAATAAAGATTTGTGAATCAACAATCTGAAGTGGTTGGCTTAACTCACGCTCTACTCCGTTAATGATCACTTTCCCTTCAAATAATTCAATCCCCATCTGATAGCCATTCTTAATCGCAATTTCCTCAAATGTTAACTCAGATGTTGTAATGACAACAAAGGTGTCTTTCTTCACTTGGTCAAAAAGCCAATGAACCTCATCATTGTACATACGAATGCATCCTGCACTTACATATTTACCGATTGAATTCTTGTTACTGTTCCCGTGAATCGCATAAGTCGTTCCAAGTGTTCCATTCACTTCAAGCCCGATCCATCGATCACCTAACGGATTTCGCGGATCACCTCCAGGAATTTTCTCTTTGTAATACGGTCTATTTTTAATCTTGTTTACAATTTTAAATTTCCCTTCAGGGGTCAGACTTGGGCTTTTACCCGTGGCTACTGCAAATTCCCTTACTAGTTCACCATCTTTGAAATAAGCTAATTTGTTAATTTTTTTGTTGACAACGATCAGTTCTGAATTAATCTGATTGGCATGCACCTCCTCGATCATTAAGGACATTCCAAAAAGAAAAATAATCGTAATGATGATACAGCGATAAATATATTGTGCCAGTTGGCAAAACCTCCTTTACCAATAATATATTAATGGGATGAATGTCCTACGACATGAAATAAAACATTTGTTACAATTATTAAATAGGCCAAACTACTAATATTTCGTAATAATAATTGTCAATGCGGACATACTACTTCCATATTTTCATATGGAGGTGTCACGAATGGTCACAAAGGGAAATGCACTGTCAATTTTTGCATTAGGTGGCGTGAATGAAATTGGAAAGAACATGTATGTGCTTCAATACGAGGATGATATTATTGTGATTGACTGTGGTTCCAAATTTCCTGATGAGAGTTTATTGGGGATTGACCTAATCATTCCTGATATATCTTATTTATTGGAGAACAGCGACAAGGTTAGAGCTATCATTGTCACACATGGTCATGAAGATCATATCGGTGGGATACCGTACATTTTGAAACAAATGAATGTCCCCATATATGGAACGAGATTAACATTGGGACTAATCGAGATTAAACTGAAAGAACATGGGTTACTTAGAAATACTGAATTGAACCCAATCGATCCTGAATTAAATTTTACATTAGGTTCAATTGGCCTTAGCTTTTTTAGAATTAATCACAGTATCCCTGATTGCGTTGGTATTGTATTTGATACACCTGAAGGAATCGTTGTACATACTGGAGATTTTAAATTCGATTTAACACCGGTGAATGAACAACATCCAGATCTATATCGATTAGCCGAGATCGGGCATAAAGGTGTATTAGCTCTATTGTCAGAGAGCACCAATGCGGAACGTCCGGGATTCACCCCCTCTGAACGTATAGTAGGAGCTCATATCGAGGATGCTTTTACCAAAGCTAAACAGAAAATATTCATTTCAACCTTTGCTTCTAATGTTCACCGATTGCAGCAGGTTATTGAAGCTTCCATAAAAACACATCGAAAAGTCGCATTGCTGGGTAGAAGTATGGTTAACGTTGTCTCGATTGCCATCGAATTAGGTTATTTACATGCCCCCGAAGGAATGATTATTGATGTAAACGAAGTGAATAAGTATGCTCCACATGAGATCGTCGTCCTTTGTACTGGAAGTCAAGGCGAACCTATGGCAGCTTTATCACGATTAGCTAGTTCCAATCACAGACAATTAGAAATTCTAGCAGGGGATACCGTTATTCTTGCTGCAACAGCTATCCCAGGAAATGAACGGAATGTATCACGAATTGTCGACAATCTATTCCAATTAAAGGCAAATGTCATTTACGGATCTGGCTCTGTAACCGGTATGCATGTATCTGGACATGCTAGTCAAGAAGAGATGAAGTTAATGCTTGCATTCATGAAACCGAAATACTTCATACCTATCCATGGTGAATTTCGAATGCTTCATCAACATCGATTGCTAGCTGAAACTATGGGTGTAGACAAAGATAACATTTTCATCGTGAATAACGGTGATGTTGTAGATATTCATAATCAAGAAGCTAGGCAAACTCGAAAAGTATCGAATGGGAATACTCTCGTTGATGGATTAGGTATAGGAGATGTCGGAACGATTGTTCTTCGAGATCGCAAACTACTATCCGAAGATGGCATTCTGATTGTTGTAATCACACTCAATAAAATGGATGGCAAAATCATATCCGGTCCAGATGTTATTTCACGTGGATTTGTGTATGTGCGTGAATCTGAGCGTTTGATAGATGAAGTTAACGCTATTACATTGAAAGCCATCAACCAGTTGCAGGAGAACAAAATTACACAATGGAGTATTTATAAACAAACGATTAAGGAGTCTGTTGGAAACTACTTGTATACGAATACGAAAAGAAGACCCATCATCCTCCCTATTATTATAGAGGTCTGAGCGGGTCTTACCCGTCAGATCGATCATAGGAAGTGAATGGATCTTAGAGCCATCGTCAGCTTTATCTTTTTGATATTGGTAACTAAAATAATGGGACAGCGTTCCATTTCTCAATTAAGGTTCCTCGATTTCATTATCGCCATGACGCTCATCAATATAATTGCCCATCCCCTTTCAGATGAGCAATTAGGCCTGAAAGGCTCAATGATTACTACTGTCGCTTTAATCATTTTATATATAGCTGCGACTTGGTTGAGCCTGAAATGGCCCTTATTCAGACGATATCTCGATCCATCGCCGATCACTCTTGTCAAGAATGGACAGATCCAATTTCATAACCTGTCCAAAGCAAACCAGGAGGAACCATATCCGTGTTCATTGATACACAATACCAACCGGTCACACCAATAGATATGAATATAGCGACACAACCATTCACTCTGATAAGACCCATTATCATAGAAGGTAAAGCCAACGTTTCCCTTCTTAGAGAATTCGGGAAAGACCTTAACTGGCTCTCAACAAAGATAGGACCTACTTATTCTGAAATCAGAGATGTCATATTAGCGACCATTGACGACAACGAAAATGTGCGGGTATACTCTAACCCTAACTAACCCAACTCATAATTAGGAGCAGATAACACATATGATCTTTCACGTCACATATTTATCCGATGGATTAAAGGTAAAAGGATATCTTAGCCTTCCTTATGGGTACCATCTTCCTACCTCCGACTTAGAGTCCTTAATTGGACAATTTTATGGCTCAACAGAGCTTACAATTACGGAAGTTGCTAGCTCTATTCAACCTGAATCGAGAGATCTTCGTTCTCAACAATGGCCTGTATTCATCTATTGTCGGGGAGGTATTGGAAATGTAGGACGAGTCAAAACAACGTGGATCGAGGAATTTTCGAATTTTGAACATATTATTTTTGCTCCTACTTATCGAGGTAATGAAGGTAGCGAAGGTCGCGATGAATTCGGAGGAAGTGATCAGGAAGATGTTCTATCTGCTTATCATCTTCTAGCTAACCTTCCTTTTGTGGATGAGAAGCGTATTTCAATTATGGGATTTTCACGAGGATCGATCAATGCAACACAAACGGCAACACAAGTCTCTGAAGTTCATAAATTAATCCTGTGGGCTGGTGTATCCGACCTTGCGCAAACTTATGAGGAAAGGATTGATCTTCGTAAAATGTTGAAACGAGTCATTGGTGGCTCACCAAATAAAACACCAGAATCTTTTCAAATACGTTCTCCAATCTATCTGGCTGACAAAATCAAATGCCCTGTACTTATTATGCACGGAAACCAAGATACCCAAGTAGATTTCAGTCAAGGGCAAAATATGTATAATAAACTTGTTGAATTGGGCGTTACTACTGAATTTCATCAATATGATGGTTGCGACCATCACCTTCCACAGCAGGCTCATCTTACCGCGGTTGACCGAATGTTTCAGTGGATTACGCAAATTTAACATTTATAGCGAACTTCTTCTGTATAATAATTAAATAAAATGAATCTCATATCGTTTGGAGTGAATAGAATGAAGACAATTTGTGTATTTGCAGGCTCCAATCTCGGAAATCACCCAGAATATCAGTTAAAAGCTGCTGAATTAGGCCTTTATATGGCACAACGAGATTATCGCCTAGTCTATGGTGGATCGAACATGGGATTGATGGGTGAGATTGCGAATACTGTTCTTACAAATGGTGGTGAAGCGACTGGTGTTATGCCCAGAGGCCTATTTAGTAGCGAAATCGCTCATCTGAAACTAACGCAATTCATTGAAGTAGAAGGTATGCATGAACGTAAAGCTACGATGGGTAAATTAGCAGATGGATTTATAGCTTTACCTGGTGGATTTGGAACGTATGAAGAATTATTCGAGGTTCTGTGTTGGTCACAGATTGGAATACACAACAAACCAATTGGGATATTAAATGTTAATGGTTACTATGATCCCCTGCTGAATTTGGTTAATCACAGTATTCAAGCAGGGTTCTCTAACGAAACTAATCGTAACTTATTCGTTAGCTCAAGCGATCCGAAGGATCTCATCCAGCAAATGGAGAATTATATTCCGCAAGGTGTGGAGAATAAATGGAAACAAACAACCTAACCATGATCTAGCATCTCATTCAATGTTCAATAAGAATGAGATGCTAAGATATCTTCCGTCGTTATTGAGAAATCCACAGCTTTATTTGCATGTAAAAAAGTAGTATCGAATATCGGAACTGTAGCATGCTCCGGCTTAATAAGTAAAGTGATCTCCGTACACCCGAGAATAATGCCTTCAGCCCCATCTACAACCATTTGATTCATAATCCGCATATATAGATCTCGAGAATTGGGGATGATTTGTCCTTTGCATAATTCTTCATATATCACTTTATGGACAACTTCTCGGCCATGCTTATCAGGTACGACAACTTCAATCCCGTTCTTTTCAATTTCCCCCCGATAAAATTCCTGTTCCATCGTATATCTTGTACCAAGCAGACCAACCTTCTTGATTCCCTTTAATTGAATCTCCTCAACGGCAGCATGAGCGATGTGTAGAAATGGAATATGCACCTGACTCTTAATTTCATTGGCAAGCCGGTGCATCGTATTTGTACAGAGGACTATTGCGTCAGCTCCTGCACTTTCAAGACATTGTGCAGCTTGTACAAGTATGTCAGCAGCATCTACCCATCTTCCCTCATGTTGGCATAGTTCAATTTCGGCAAAGTCCACACTATATAAGATGCATTTCGCAGAATGTAGCCCTCCAAGACGTTTTTTAACCAGTTCATTCATTAAACGGTAATATTCCGCAGACGACTCCCAACTCATTCCACCAATTAATCCAATTGTTTTCATTCACATCTTCTCCCTTAGTCTTTTCTTGATTCACAAAATATTTAGGAAATAATCCCATATCTACTCTATCATAACAAATAAAGAACGAGCAAAGAATCACCTAATTATAAATAGGAAAAATATCCAAAAAAGTTTCTATTTATATCATCTTGGTTTTACCTTTTAATGGATGAAGGGGTGGTTAAACCAATGATATCTTTTCAAGATCAATTCATTCGTAAGGCACTATCTATATTCGCTTTTCCATTGTCCTTATTTCAGTTGGCATCATCTAGATATCAGTCTTATCAGTACAAACCTATTGGACAAATGGTTCAGCTCGATCAACATTTAATTCATGCAAATGTGACTGGTCAAGGCAAGCCCACCATAATTTTAGAATCAGGGATGGGTGGTTGCTCATTAGATTGGTGCCAAGTTCAATCTGAACTAGCTGAAATGGCGACAGTTATTTCTTATGACCGTGCCGGATTTGGCTGGAGTACTCCTTCACCTACATCACCAACCTGCCAACAATATGTCGATGATTTGCACTTGTTGTTGACTAAAATCGATAGAAAGCCACCGTTCTTGCTTGTGGGTCACTCTTATGGTGGAATGATCATGAGATTATTCGCTGTGACTTATCCGGAAGAAGTAATAGGTCTGGTTCTCGTGGATTCCACACATGAGAATAGATACTTACATAATCCAAATAATCAAGCCCGAAGACAGCAACACAAGCAGTATTTGAAAACTATTAGGCTCGGTTATTTGTTATCTCCCATTGCGATTCCTCGTTTGTTAAAAATGCACATCGGATCTAAACGACTTCCCATTGATATGCAGAAAAAAGTTCAAGCTTTGGGATATCGAACTACTGCTTATAAGTCCGCTTATTCGGAATATCTGCATACAAAAGAAAGTAGCGTCCAATTAGAACAAGCACAGCCGTTGAGAAATGACTTACCTGTTATCGTGCTGAGTGCTGGGAAACAACCGGAGGATTGGAAAAAGAGTCAGGAGGATTTATTGCATCTGACTGAAATTACCCAACACATTATCGTAGAAGATAGTTGGCACTCTATTCAGAACCATAGACCTGATGTTGTCATCAATTCAGTAAAATATTTATTGAACAAGATTGAGCAATCATCTGTTCATTAGCAATCTTGGATTGATGCTGTCCCTATCGTGATAGATTCTAGGGGATAGTTTTTTGCACTCTTAGAGGCTTTAATCGCGTTGCCTTTACGAGATATTCGCCCAAAGGTGGGTAGAGTTTGACCACCTTCGGGAACCATCGCGTCACACTAGGCATTGAACATAAATAATGTGCAAGTCTCCCACGTCGGATTAGACCTCTGAATTCATGTCGAACCGCGCGCGTGTATTCTTTTTCCCAATAAGTAAGAGAAATTTCTCCTCGGAGATAACGATCGGCAAGTGTACAACAAATCATCGATGAACGTAACGCAATGGACATCCCATCTCCACAGAGTGGTGGAATAACGACGGCTGCATCTCCTACGTGTGGAATGACATGCCAAGCCAATGCTTCGTGAGACAAATGTACTGGTGCAATGGAGGTCTGGGTTCCTTCAATTGCACCTGCATTTCTCATTCTTTCCACAAGTAGAGGATTGGCTTTTGAAGCAGCATCAAGCATAGTAGGAACTGTAGTCCCGCTACCCTTCACAACTTTTTTATCCAACAGAGCAGCTACGTTATAATGACCTCCTTCAATGGGAGAAATCCCAATATACCCACCTTTTACGAAATATAACTCAGTCACAGGTTCATGCTCGATCCCCGAATAATGAGATTTAATACCCACATATGACGTTTTACTTGGCTCCAATATGTAAGGATCATCGAATATGCTATCATGACGATGCGAACCCCATGCTGCAAATACCGTTCGAGCATAAAGAGATTCCATTTTTCCATTCTTTTTCACCATAACCACATATCCTTTATCAACTTGCTTAATCGATTGCACGTTCATTCCTGTACGAACCACTCCACCTACATGAATAATAGCTTCGTGAAGAGCAGCATCTAGTGTATATCGACTTATACCCTTTGCCCGACCTAATAATGGGATCTCTACTGTTCCACCATTCTCAAATATCAGTCTAGCTCTTGAAATGATCTCAGGCTGTAACGATTCCATAAGGGCATTTAATCCAAGTTTACTTAGCATCTCTTGTGATTCTGGAGAAAGAAATTCACCACATGCTTTATGACGTGGGAACTCTTTGCGATCTAATAAAACAGTACTCCATCCTAAAGTTGCTAATTCCTTAGCAAGACTGCTACCTGCAATTCCCCCTCCAATAACAAGCGCATCCAATATCTCATCCATCTACTTCTTATCCTCTCTTCCCAATAATTCATTCTGTGGAATCACAACTGCATAGCGAAACAGAGGTCGCCATGAATAGATCAGTTGGGGGATACCAAGCTTCTCTCTCAACTCGATCCAATCCTCAGCACGGAACCCTTTAGCTACAGATAAGGGGCCATCATGATGAATATATCGATTACTGGATACGACTCTACTAACAAGCCATACGGCCATCCAAGGAACCCATTGCCTATGAATATCATTAATTACAACACCAATTTTGGCTGCTTTATGCATATGAGATACGATCGTATGAAGCTCATACCCTATGAAATGATGAATAAATTGAGAACCAGTAACAATATCAACACATAACTCTGGAAGATTCTTCACATCAACTAATTCGACTTTAACTCGGGGTTCATCATGGAAAAATTGTTGTGCTTCTTCGCAAGCCTCTACTGTAACATCCACAAGTTGGATGGATATCGAAATCCCTTTCTTATCTGCCCACCTAAGAACATGTCTATTCACATCTCCTGAACCTGCTCCCACATCAAGAATAGATAAATGTTTAGGGCTGTTCGCTAGAATCCAGAGTCTTTGAATTCCATAAATCGTTGGACTCGAAGCTCCAAATATTTGATTCAGCAGTCTCAAATCTCGTAATGCTTCGTGAAGTTCATCCCCACCCATACTGAAATCATCCATGAGCTCAGGTTCTTCTGCTCTTTTCTTTAACTTTTTAACGATAGACATGTTAGGACATCCCGTCTTGTACAGTAGTTGAAGGTAGATACGTAAACTTCATCAATTCTGAAGTAAGTCCGGGACCAAATGCTAGTGCGACACCACTTGATGTATCCGATTGCTTCCTATGAAGATCCTCACGCATTGCTTGTAAAACAAACAGAATGGTAGCTGATGATAGATTACCATAGTCATGTAGAATACTTCGACTATAATGAACCTGTTGATGACTTAGCTCAAACATTTGCTGTACAACGTCAACAATTCCTCGACCTCCAGGATGAATAGCCCATAAGTAAGGTGAAGGTTCTTCTCTATAGAGCGATTCCATTTCCCCAGCTAGATACTGACCTAATAATTTTGGGATGTTCGTTGATAGATACAGGTCGAATCCATAATCCCCCACTTCCCATATCATTTCTTCGCTGCAGTTTGGAAGTAGAACCGAATGACCCTCTCCTAATTGGAATAAACCATGATTGTTTTTAAGTTGATCCGTTATCCCAATAACACATGCCGAAGCCCCATCACCGAAGAAAGACGCACCAAATAAAGCCTCCCGATCACTTGAAGGCTGGAAGTGAAGTGTACATAATTCAACACAAACAATTAATATTTGTCTGCTAGATTGTCCCTCCACCAACGTACGTGCCAATTGAATGGCTTTCAACCCAGCAGCACAACCTTGAAAGGTTAATGGAATGCGATTTACTCGAGGAGATAATTCCAAAGTTTTAACAAGAATAGCATCCAGTCCCGGGAGAAATTGACCTGTGCAACTAACCGTGATTAGATGTGTAATCTCTGAGCCATCGAGTTGAGCATCTAGTAAGGCAGCTTTCGCCGCTTGAACTCCTAAAGGAACCGATTCTCTCTTATATATACTCATACGTTCTGCGGTGGAAGGAATATCCTCCGATCCTTCAGTTGGTAGATAACGACTTCCCGAGCCATGTGCAATAAGGTTAGGCTCACATGTATATCTCGTTGCAACGCCACATTGTTTGAAAATTCGCTTTGCCCATCTCACAGAATTTGGGGAATTCTGTAATGCTTCCTCTAGTTTCTCTAATACTTCTCCCTGTTCAAATCGATGGTTAGGAAGAGCTGTTCCTATGCCCAGTATAGAAATGTTTGAATTTTCTTGAATGTTCATACTACCTGTCAACTCCTTGTCCAAGGTTTCTGCCAAGATCACGTAATGGAACAAGTGTATTCACCCAATTCTTCTTATATGCTTATTCTCCAACGATTATCTTGTCTTCTTCAAGGAAGGTTTCCTTCCTCTTTACTTCTAATTCAGTTCGCTGTACCTTTATATATAGGAGTTATGTACATAATGATGTTTACAATGAATCAATTTCATAATTACGCAAACCTATTTAGATGCAACCATATACTGACAGAATGAATCGTTATGATTATTATTCATGAATAATGTGGAATTAAGTGAGGTGTGTTCATTGAGCAATGAGAATCAGAAACTATCCAAGAAACGTATACTTGTCATGACTGCAGTCTCCGCGGAAAGAGATGCCGTAATTAGAGGGATTCGAGGATCGAATCTTTTTGATGTTCGATTAGCTGGAGTTGGTTCACCAGCCGCGGCTGCAAATACAGCAACAATACTTAGTTCAGAGGATTATTGTCTAGTCATCAGTGCAGGCATTGGTGGCGGATTTATTGGACAAGCAGAGCTTGGCTCAATCGTTATAGCCAATGAGATTATTGCAGCAGATTTAGGAGCAGAGACAGCGGAAGGTTTCTGTAGCGTAGATGAACTAGGCTTTGGATCTTCGCGTGTTCAAGTAGACTCTACACTAGTCACACAATTAGAAGAAGCACTTCATCATACCGGTTTATCTGTTCATACGGGACCTGTTCTTACCGTTTCAACAGTGACAGGTACATCAGAGAGTGCAATGGAACTGCAGAAACGTGTACCTGGGGCTACTGCCGAGGCGATGGAAGGTTATGGTGTAGCTATTGCAGCACAAATTCATAATATTCCAATCTTAGAGGTCCGAACCATATCCAATGCTGTGGGTCCTCGTGATCGGGCTGCTTGGAAGATGAAAGAAGCTTTTGAGGCGCTAGAAGCCGCAAGCTCAATACTACTGGAGGTACTAACATGAAGATCACCTTTTCTCCGTGTCCGAATGACACTTTTATATTCCATGCATGGGTACATGGCTTAATTGCTGGGGCTCCCAAATTAGATGTGACATACGCAGATATCGATATCACAAACCATCTTGCACAAGGAAGTGATGGCCCAGACATTCTAAAAATATCTTACGGGGCATTACCCTGGGTATCTGAAGAGTATGCGTTACTACCCTGTGGAGGTGCACTTGGAAGGGGTTGTGGCCCGTTAGTTCTTACATCTGGGAGGAATGAGATCACGAATGATCCGGCATCACTAGCAGGACGTCGTGTTGCTGTGCCCAGTGAGACTTCTACTGCCTATTTATTGTTCCGTTTATGGGCATCACAGAACATCCCCGGTAACATCGGTGAGATTATTGTTATGCCATTCGACCAGATCATGCCTGCCGTACGTGATGGCTTAATTGATGCTGGACTTGTTATTCATGAAGCACGTTTTACCTATCCGGAGTATGGTTTACAACTCATGACCGATTTAGGCAATTGGTGGGAAGAAGATACACATCTCCCTATTCCATTAGGAGCAATTATTGCTCGAAAATCCTTGGATCTAAATCAGATATCACAATGGATCCGACAATCTGTTACATATGCTTGGGATCATCCGAATGAATCACAAGATTACGTTCTAGAGCACTCCCAAGAGCTGTCTCCTGATGTTGCACAAGCCCATATAGATTTATATGTAAATGAATTCAGTGCAAATTTAGGTGAAGATGGTTACGGTGCGATTAAGGCATTACTTAATCGGGCATTTGAAGAAGGGATAATACCCAAGACTAATTTCGATTCACTGCTATGGCAGGAGTAACTGTTTAAATTAGTTAATAAATTTAGTGCTTTGATACATCTTTTCTAATATGTTAATATATATTTAAT
This sequence comes from Paenibacillus crassostreae, assembly GCF_001857945.1. Lineage (NCBI taxonomy): Bacteria > Bacillati > Bacillota > Bacilli > Caryophanales > Paenibacillaceae > Paenibacillus > Paenibacillus crassostreae. Next base: position 4,490,767 of record NZ_CP017770.1, on the reverse strand, counting down.
AAAGACCAAGTACGCTAACACTTGGTCAATACAATTGGCTTGGATGGTTTATTCCCCTCTAAGTCGTAGGAACAAAACCCACCTCTGCCTCAAATCTTAGGGTGGTTTTTTTACTTTCTCTTGCTGTTATTATTAATGTGAGTTATATTTTACCTTTATTTACATCTACGTACAAGTGTTCTTATTTAGTTTTTATTTTGTGTTTTAAATTGAGGTTATAATACAATCCACATTCCTGACGTTCAGGTGGCTTAAGGACCGTAGGTCAGGGTGGTTCTGCCTCTTTTTTTTAATAAATACATTCCAGATCAAATTGTAATTATTTAGTAAAGGACACGCCATAAATAAAAGGTAGCGTATGATTCCCAGTTCTTCCATGGAATTGATAATTCTAAGATTTCATCTTTCGTAGGCTTACGGTCCATATAACGTAAAATTTTAATCGAATTTATAAGACCCACGTCATCGATTGGAAAGGCAGCCCCAAACCGAAGGCAGCGCATTAGAACATAATTAGCTGTCCAAGGACCAATTCCTCGTATTTTTATTAAGTCTTTTTCAGCATCTTTAAAGTTCATTTCCATTAATTTTCCCTTTGATAATTCTCCACTTTCCATTAATCTGGCAATTCCAATGATATATTCACTTTTTTTTACCGTCATTTTAATATCTGCTAAGTCGGTAGGTGTTAACTGTGCAATTCGTTTGTACGATGGGAATACCCAATACTTTTTACCATTCCATTCGATGGAATCACCAAATCCTTCTACAAATTGCTTCTTTAATGTGTAAGCAAACGCTAAGTTAATTTGTTGTCCTAAAACTCCCCAACATAAAGCTTCAAATAAGTCGGGAATGCCGACGACTCGCAATCCATAGAATTTTTCAACAGGCATTTTAAGTAATGGATCTGCTTTTGCCAATTCATAAAATGGGGTTAAATCGTTATCAAGATCAAACCATTCACGAATATATTTTACAATCTCTTCCCGCTGCCACTCTTCATTAGGTCTGGAATCATTTAAGAACTGAATAACCATTTGTTTATTATCGATTACTCTTACCTGTACCAAGGACCGAATTTCCCCAATGGCTATGACTCTTGTAATGATGCCGTTCTCGATTCCATACATACATTCATTTTTTTCCCTTGTTAGATAGCCTAGGTTAGCATTCATGTCAAACTCTTCAGGTAATGTAATAATGATATCATCATTGACTTCATACCATGTCATTTTTTCATCCACCTCTTGTTTATACTTTATCATATAATAATCTTGATTAATTTTGTTATCTTGCTGTTTCATCCCTAGAATCATTCGTTCTGAGATAATAAAGGATATAATGTAAGGAGAGGTGAATTAATGCCGTATAGTATCAGTAATGGATTTCAAGAGAGTCATAATCATGGAATTTTGAATGATGTGGACATGATGACAAATGAAAAATGGCAAGCAATTATTGACAATGATACTTCGTACAATAATCAATTTTTCTATGCTGTAAGGACCACGGGGATCTTCTGTAAACCGTCATGCAAATCTCGCGTTCCGAAAAAGGAAAATGTACGTATTTTTCTAATAGCAGAACAAGCTCTCAATGCAAACTTTCGCCCTTGTAAACGTTGCAAGCCTACTAATGAGAAACTGCCAGATAGTGAGTGGGTTGCTCTTATCACTGAATACATTGATAAGAATTACACAGAAAAATTAACTCTAGAAACGTTAGCAACTATTGCTCATGGGAGTCCCTATCATATGCATCGAACGTTTAAAAAAATTAAAGGCATCACGCCAGTTGAGTATATACAACAAGTAAGAGTAAACACGGCTAAAAAATATTTAATTCAAACAAATAAAGCTCTTGCGGAAATCTCCATTTGTGTAGGTATACCTAACACGCCCTATTTTATTACTTTGTTTAAAAAGAAAACCGGACATACACCAGCACAATATCGTCGGCTTCGTCAAATGAGTAAAATGGAGGAATTGTAACATGGAATCAAAGAATAAACCAACACTATATTGGTCTTTGCTAAAGTTTAATGAGTTGAATATTTATATAGCTTCAACATCTAAGGGACTTGTATTTGTCGGTTCACAGAACAAACCATTCGAGGAATTGTCCGAATGGGCTAAGAAACGCTTTACGGGAAGTCCCCTTGTTGCAGATGATGCAAAGCTTGAACCCTATGCGATTGAAATCACCCAGTATCTAGAAGGAAAACGAAAAACTTTTACTGTTCCATTTGAATACAATGGAACAGCGTTCCAGCTCGCAGTCTGGAACGCACTTTGTGAAATTCCATACGGGCAGACTAAGTCCTATTCCGACATTGCAAATGAGATAAATAAACCAGCAGCTGTTCGGGCTGTAGGGGCGGCGATTGGGGCTAATCCAGTATTAATCACCGTGCCATGTCATCGTGTAGTAGGAAAGAATGGATCATTAACCGGCTATCGTGGCGGATTAGAAATGAAGACACTGCTTTTAGATCTGGAAAGACAAACCTTATTTAGCAATGAGTGATGATTATTGCATACGACCGTGGGGAATCTACCCATTTAAAGCAATAATCAGACCCTCAAGATTCTTCTTCATCACTGAAATATAATCCATTTGTTCATCTGTTTCGTCTTTCGTTAACCCTTCAATCGGGTTCAGAACATCTGTCCTTACACCCATCTCTTTAGCTATTGTATCTGCTACTTTGGGATCTGCTAGTGTTTCGAAGAATATCGTTGTTACGTTATGTTCTTTCGCAAATTTTACGATATCTACCATCTTATCCGGAGATGGTTCTTCTTCAGGAGAAAGACCTGCAATCGCAACTTGTGTTAATCCATACTCCTTAGCTAAATATCCAAATGCTGCGTGTTGAGTGACAAATTCTTTTGACTTAATATCCTTTAACCCCGCTTCGAATTCTTCATCTAGTTGTTGAAGCTGTGCTATATATGCCTCTGCATTTTTCCTATAGTCTTCTTCATTAGCAGGATCAGCTTTGACAAACGCATCAAGTATTGCAGTTACTTGTTTCTGAGCTAGGACTGGACTCAACCACACATGTGGGTCTAGGATATGCTCATGTTCATGTGCTTCTTCATGAGTATGGACTTCTCCCTCTTCATGATCATGGGCTTCCTCATCCGCATGGACTTCTCCTTCCTCATGTTCATGTGCTTCTTCACCATCTCCGTGGTCATGAGCTTCGCCTTCCATCAGATCAATACCATGGCTTGCTTCAACCACAATACGTTTATCATTAGAAGCACTCTCTAGTGCCTTATCTGCCCATTCCTCAACAATCCCGTTATATACAAAAATATCTGCATCCGATACGAGTGCCATATCTTTCGCACTTGGTTCCCAGTCATGGGGTTCTGTTCCTGTTGGAACAAGAACAACCACTTCTGCATGATCCCCTGCTACCTGTTTACTAAATTCATACATCGGATAAAAGGATGTCACGACCTTCAATTTCTGCTCAGATTGAACTGTACCCTCAGACGTTGAAGCATTATTCGATGCATTGGTTGAGACCACATTGTTTTTTCCACATCCTGTGACAAGAATTGCTGCTAATGCTACGAATACGAGTGATATTTTATAATATGATTTCATTTTCATTTCCCCTTTATAATTAATGTATCTTTCTAACGATTTTCTTCACCATAATTCCTATAATAAGTATCATGAATAACAACAACGCGATCGTTCCACCAGGTGGTGTACCCAGTTCATAAGAAGCAGTTAGGCCAGAAAAAACACCAATCAATCCAATCACCATCGAGATGATGAGTGCAGTATTAAAACTGCGTGCAATGCGAATCGCTAGAGCTGCAGGAAGAACAATTAAAGAAGACACCAAGAGAACACCGACTATGGGCATAGCTGCTGCAACGATCATTCCTGTCATAATACTGAATCCTAAGGATAACCATTGAACGGGTAACCCTGCTGACTTGGCGGTTTCTTCATCAAATGTCATTTGATATAGAGGTCGCCTGAATAGATAAAAGAATACCCCACCGATCAAAGCTACGAATACCATCAACCATAGTTCGGTTTGTGATACTGCAACGACTGAGCCGAACAAGTAGGATGTGAAACTCTTGCTAACACCTGTGTTCATACTCATAAGTACAACAGCCAACGATAACCCACCAATCATAATGATGGCTATCGAAACTTCACTATATGTTGTATAGAATTTTCGCACGACTTCCACAGCAACTGCTCCAATCACTGCCACAACGAAACCTGTTAATGTTGGATTGATATTAAAGAAGACTCCTGCTGCAACACCAGCTAATGAAACATGTGATAACATATCCGCCATCAACGCTTGACGTCTCAACATCAGATATACACCCAATACTGAGGCGATCAGAGCTATTAGCCCACCGGCACAAAATGCCCGCTGCATGAAGTCATAGTGCAGCATTTCCATCCTCCTTCCTCCTTCCGTTCAAGCTCGATAATTCGGTCCAAATAATCATTCACTTCTGAAAGTCCATGCGTAACCATAATCACGGTCTTACCTTGGTCTTTCACTAGACGATGCATCAATTCATAGAACCCAATTCGGCTCTCCAAATCCATTCCAGTTGTTGGTTCATCTAGAATGAGTAGATCAGATTCTTGAGCGAGGGCTCTTGCAATACAAATTCGTTGTTTCTGCCCGCCAGATAACTCTCCTATTTTTCGATGTCTATGTTGCCACATACCAACTTGACGTAATACTTGTTCAGTCCATTCATGGTCTTCTGTGTTTAATCTTCGTAACCAAGATCCTCGAACAAATCTACCAGATCGGACAAATTCCATAATCGTACTAGGAAATCCAGCATTAAATGATGCAATCTGCTGTGGCACATACCCTACAACAAGTTTTCTTCCCTCAGTATTTGTAGCAGCTAGATGAACCTTCCCTTCCCATGGTTGTAACAGTCCAAGCATAAGTTTTAGCAATGTAGTTTTGGATGCTCCATTTGGGCCTGTTACCGCAACAAATTCTCCAGAGTGAACATCCATACTGGCATCCTCAATACAAGGAACATCACTATATCCAAATACAACTTCTTCTAATGACGCAACTATCATGAACTAACTCTTCCCTTCTGAATAATCATGAATCAACAGATAAACCAAACTCATGATCCTAATATATCTGTAGTATTAATTAGTAATTTTTACGATAATAGATTAAATAAAAAGAGAATCTAAAAACTAATACGCAGACAATTATTTATTCGTAATCATTACACTTAAAGTAGTTTAGCAGTTACCTTTTTTTTAGTCAATAGCAAAATAATTTTTTAGGCTAAAATGAATTTGTCTTGTTGAAGCGTAGCGGTCGTTACTTTTACGTAAAAATTACTCCTGAATGGCATCATATCTTCACCATATGAATATCCATCTATTACATGAAGTATATAAGGAGGTTATCGATTGAGGATTCCAGTCATTGTTATAAGTGGTTTTCTGGGGAGTGGCAAAACGACGTACCTGCTACATCTACTGAAAGAAATTAGATCTCGATATTTGCAGCCCGGGATCTTAATGAATGAACTAGGTAAATCAGATGTAGATGGAATCATTTTGGACGAGCATAGTGGGGAGACGATGGAGAAGCTTTTGGATGGTTGTGTATGTTGCAGTAAAAAAAGTGAGCTCATTTCCAGTCTAACTACCCTTCTTAAAAGTAAGCCAGATGTTATACTCATAGAACTAACGGGAGTAGCTAATCCGGAAGAAATCGCAGACGCGATTACTGAACCTGGACTCATACAACATATGTCTTTGAAGCAGATCGTCACCGTATTGGATGCTGAGAATGTATTGGATTATAACAGTGTATTCTCATCAGATAAACAACTTGTACAGACACTACGAAGACAAATCGAAGTAGCTGATCAGATTATTGTAAATAAAACCGATCTTGTCAAAGAATCGCATCTGCGGAAAGTAAAGAATATGATTATGAAACATAATGAAAATGCGCTTATTACTTTTGCTACACATAGCCGGGTGGACCATACTTCTATTCTTTCTGGCATTGTGAAATCAACAGGTGAACAAAAGGTAAATATCCAACGATTCCGTATGATAAATCCGGCGTCACTAAGCCAAGCTAAATCAACTGTATCACGGGTGAATGACTCTCATGCTGAAGAATACCGCTCTTTCGCTCGTGTTCAGTCATTAACGTTACCTATTGAATCACGAACGGCAGTAACACAAGAGAACATTGAACGATTCCTTCAACGATGGAAAGATAAATTGCTGCGAGCCAAGGGTTATATGTATTTATCTAATCAAAATAAAACACTATTAATGCAACATGCTGGTAAACGCACTTATTGGGAGGAAACATCCTACTTAGGTGATGCTTACATCGTAATTATTGGTATCGAATTAGACATTGATCGTATCTTATCCGATTGGAAATCCATCTAATATAGAAATAAAGAAGAAGCCCCACACAGAGGGCTTCTTCTTTGTCTCAAATATAAGAAAGTATAAGTTTTACGCTATACTTTCTTATATTTCTCGCTTAAACACTTACCGTCCTTAAAAGGACGCCGAAGGCGTTTATACTTGTTTACAAATGTAATTAAGAGTTAACAGGTTCCTTTTGGCATTCTTCACATAATCCATATACCTCGAATCGATGATTGATTATTTTAAACGAGCCAGGTAATTTCAAGGATTGCTCCATCGGACAATAATCAAAGGTTAATGTTTTCTCACAATTCACACAAATTAAATGATGGTGATGATGTGTAGAACATCTTGCTTTAAATTTCAGTCCGCCTTCCATGAAATAAAATTGTTCTAAAGCACCCATTTCGCTCAATAATCGTAAATTTCGATACACCGTATCAAAGCTTACACTTGGATATGGAACTGTCATTTGATCATACACATCTTTTGGAGATAAATATCCATTGGCATCCGTAAATATCTCTGCTAACTTCCGTCGTTGTTCCGTGATTCTCCATCCACTTGTCGTCATCACATGAATCATTTGATTAACTCTTGATTTACGATCCTCATGCTCATGTTCATGCTCTGTCATGTTATTCTTTCCTTTCTCATCGAAATTGCTTATTGTTAGTTAATAATTAATTCCCTAATTGATTGAAATCATCGAAATACGGATAAATATAAGGTGTTGCCGAAGCATCTGTAGGTGTAAGACTTATGGCATCTATTTTCATAATTTCGTTGCTATTGTATGTCGTCTGACCAATGGTCCCTGTCAGTTCAACCCATGTGTCCTCAGCGAAATTAGTCGCGTCTACAGATTCCACCATTATACCATATGGCGCAGTATCCGCAGAACAACATTGCATAGTAAGTCTAGAAATCACAAACTGATTCGAGAGCATATCATCCTCACGATACACGAATCCTGTCATCTTTATTTTTTTGCCAATGAAATTCTCAATATATAGGTCAATCGAAGTTAAGAGCTCCATATACCCTTCTTCTTCAATCGTGATCATTTCTTTCTTATATAACCTCATTCCTAATAAAGCATAATCTTCTGTATATTCATCCGATGGAAATAACTTCGTAAGTTCTGTATCCTCTTCAGATAATGGAGCAGAAGTCTTCGGTGTCTTCGATGTAGACAAAGTCTGCAATAAGGATTGATCCGCACTTAGATTCATTCCCTTGATCGATGCTACACTACTTCCCATTGCTGTATCTGGCATCATGAACCCCATAACTAATGGCAATATAAATAATGAATACGTTCCTATATTAACGATCAAAGATCTAGATGGTATATGTACGCAATCACAAGACTCTTCGTTCTCTTCTCTATTTGACTGAAGCGCTAAATACACTTGGAAAATAGCTATCCCAAACAAAAGAATCGAGGCATATTTGACATAGGGTGTCATGCGTGGAGCAATGTAATAAATAATATTCCCCGTACTCACTAGATGAGTAATATAGAAGGTGAAGCCTAATAAGATGACTGCACGGATCCAATAATGAGCCTTGTTGGAGTGTTCCTTTTCCATTCTAAAGTCATCCTTTCTATGTTAGTTAACTTAATAACCGAAATAAAATCGCTCTACAATTAATGAACCTACTAAGACAACAGTGATAATTAAGCAACCCAGTAAGAGAACAAATCTCGTTTTAAATACAGACAGCAACATCAATGTACTCTTGAAATCCAACATCGGGCCAAAGACCAAGAAGGTTAATAAAGAGCCTACAGAGAAACTATTCACGAATGAAGCAGCAACAAAGGCATCCGATGTTGAACATATCGACAGGATGTAAGCAAAACCCATCATAAAGATATGGGACACCATCGGTCCCTGACCAATCTCAACAAGTTCGGCTCTCGGAACAAAGGTCTGAATGGCAGCCGTGATGACTGAACCCAACATCAAATATTTCCCCATCTCAAAAAACTCACTTCCCGAATGCTCTAAGACGGCAAAAATTTTATTCCCCTTACGATGTTGCTGTTCATGTTCTGTAGTCCCCTCATTTGTTCCAGCATAGAGCGTCAACTTACTATTACGTAATTGATTCTGATGTACAAAGAAATACACAATTAACCCAATCACAGTACCCACAGCTATAGCCAGTCCCATTCGAGCGTATAGCATTTCTGGTCTTCCACGGAATGCTGAGAAGGTTGCTACATACACGACAGGATTAACAATTGGGCCAACAAGAATAGACACGACTGCAACATATAAAGGCATCCCTTTCGTAATTAATCTCCTCATAATGGGGATCAATCCACATTCACATACAGGAAAAAGAATTCCTAATACACATGCATAAATAATGCCTAGTAATGGGTTCTTTGGAACAAGCTTCTGGATCCATTTCTCCGATACGAAGATTTGTAATATGGATGAGACCACGACTCCAATTAATATAAAAGGGATAGATTCCAGAACGATACTAATAAACATTGTCTTAAAAGATTGCAATGCAATATTCTCAGGCACATTGAGTATTGCGAATAGCCCTGACTTCCAAGCTACTACTATCATGAAACCAAAGATAAATAGTAATCCAATATGTAGTTTTTTCAGTGATTTATACGAATCCATAAGTATTCCTCCTAAACCAGTCAACCTTTATATTAATAGTAAATATTACATTAATATATCGTTTTAGTCACTCTAGTTAACTTAGTAAAGTATAGTATCTCTTTATCGTATTTATTACACATTTCATTCTTTACGCAAAAAAAACGAGCAAGCTACGTTTAGTAGCTACTCGAATTGAAATATTCAACATATTAATCTAGTTAAAATTGTGACAATGCTTCTTCAAGATCGAACAGACGTCCAACAATAAATGGCGTTTCATTTTGCATATATAGTCTTGATTTGCTCTCTCTTAATTTACGGACACAATCTACCAGTAATCCTAAGTCATCTGTTTCAAACGAGAGAAGCCATTCATAATCACCCAATCCAAAAGCATGAACTCCATTCGTTAAAATACCCGGAACAAATTCATGACCTATTTGCCCGTGGTCTTTAAGAAGGGCTCCTCTTTCCCATTTAGGCAATAGATAGTATTCTGGCGTTCTAACAAATGGATAAAAACATAGATAGTCCCTTGGTGGAATTCCCATTTGGAAGGATGTTGGATGTTCCGAGAACTCAAATGACTTAGTCATTCCTGTAAACGCATGTGGTGTATCCACAGATTTTCCTAATGGTGAACGACGAATTTCTAATTGTAAATCTTGTATATCTTCAAAACGATCAGCATACATCCATAATAAAATATCTGTATGTGCTTGAAAGGCTTGAGATACGTAAGAACCACGCAGTCCAACTTTCCCCTCATACTTCTTAAACAATAATACTACTTCATTAATTGCTACCTTTTTCTCTTGGTCCGAAAGTTCATTCCATCGTGCAGTGTATTTAAGTGCAAAATGACACGTAAATTGTTCTACCATCGTTACTTCCTCCTCATGTTAGTTATCAGTTGGTTGAAAAGTTATTCAATTAAGTCCTTGTTTGATTTCTTCTATTTGCTTAATATATCCTTTTTCATGATGCCAGATGAATTCCAGTAAATCTTGTGAACTAATCCAACCAAATTCCGGATGCTCAACTGATTTTTCTAATAGAACATGTGCATGAACTTCATTAAAAATAGCCTGTACATATTGAAATCTAGATTCTTCTAGTAGACCAATCAATTCATTCTTCGTGATGTACTCTTCTGGTGGTTCGTTTGTTGTCATATTTTTCACTGAATTTTCAACAAGTATTGATAAATCTCTCTCCGCTATTTTCTTGCTTCCTGAGTTAAGAGAGTTGAAAATAAGTAACGCAATTTCCTTCTCAGTAGTATATAAATGAAATAGTACTTGAGAAATGCTCCATTTTTCTGAGCTTTGTTTTTGATTAAGTTGTTTATCAGTTAACTCTTTAATACTATCTAGTAGCATCAATCGTGTTTGTCCAAGATTTTTAACTAACATCATTACCCCCCCCTAGTACTGATACATACACATACAAAGTGAAATTCCCTTTATAAAGATTAGCTTCTGATCTCTTTATTACATTTCCATTTTATTATATGATAATGATTATCATTATTAATTGATTTAGATCAATTTTGCTTATAAAAAAACGAGCAGGATATGATTAATATCCCCTCGCTTTTAACTATTGTTTACTATTCTAATATATCCATCCACTCTGTTAATCTCTCTATCATGGTTTGAAGTTGTTCTTCATACGTTATCTTTGCAGGATTGTCTCCCTTTTGTGGACCATAACTACCAAATTGAGCATGGTTACCATCTTCTATTACGTAATATTCAGTATTTAACGGGAGATACTGTTTCGCTGTTTCATAAGTATCCTCTTCTACAAGACCATCATCTGATCCAATAAGAGATAGGACAGGTACATCCTTTTCCTGTAGGCTCCCTTTCGAATCAGGATATGCCGCTAAAAAGAACACTCCCGCGATGCGATCTGGGTGACTAGCTGCAAAACGAGAAGCCATTACACCGCCCAATGAATGACCACCTATCACAAAGGTTTCATTAGGCTCCGCCGTAAGTATGGCATCCGCTCTATCTCCACCTATTACAGCAAGATTTAACGGCATTTTCACAATATAAGTACGATGCCCTTGTATAGCAAGCTCTTTAGCCATAGGTGCATAGCTCTCAGGTTCCACTAATCCACCAGGATAGAAGATGACACTTGGACCCACAGTATTATTTGGATCGAATTGAATCCACTGGCGTTGTTCGATCACTGTTACACCATTACTACTCTTCATAGCTTCAAGTGCTGTGGCATCTGGTGCATAGGGCTTCAAATAAACTCCCATCCCAATTCCTATAAAGACTACAACAAGTATAAGTAGCTTCCACCAGCGAATGTGATACCATTTGTTCACATTATGAATCTCCTTTATGAGCACTCCTCGTTCACTTATCACATCACACATTAATATTTCTTATACATCCCAACAGACTTAGGATATGTATATTCAAACCCAAACTTTTTGTATAATTGATCGGCTGGGCTATCTGCAATTAAACTTACATATGAATCTTTAAATGCATTTTCATCTAAAAATTGCGTTATTTCTGCCATGAGCAACTTTCCTAATCCCTTTCCTTGATATGAAGGATCTACTGCGATATCAACAATATGATAAAAGCATCCTCCATCACCGATAATTCTCCCCATCCCTATCAGATCATTCGATTGTCTTAATATAATACAAAAAATTGAGTTGCCCAATGCTATGCTTGCTCCTGCAATGTCTTTTGCACTCAAACCAGCTTTCACTCGTAATTCATTATATTCTTCAGGCAAAGGCGCTTCATAAATAATATCTATCGCAGGGTTCATATCCTTTCTCCTTCATCTGGTGCATCTACTTGATCAATTACTTCTGGAACAGGATCATACCAATGTGAAGTTGACTTAAACCAATCGAATAAATTCATGGCGATTACTTTTAGAATAGCGTAGCCAGGAACGGCTAGTATGATTCCAACCACTCCGAATAATTTACCCGCTACAATAATAACAAAAATAATAGTAATGGGATGAATACTTAGCGTTTTTCCCATGATTTGTGGAGAAATAAATTTTCCTTCGATCAATTGAACCACCGTCCATACAATAACCATCTTAACTAGCATAAACGGTGATGTTACTAAGGCAATAATAATAGCCGGTGTAATAGCTATCGTAGGACCTAAATAAGGAACAATACTAGTAAAAGCAGCTATGATTGCAAGTACTACTGGATAATCTAATCCAATGATCAAATATCCGAAATACAGCAATACTCCAATACAGAAGCTAACAATAATCTGTCCACGGATATAGGAACTAATCTGATGACTGATTTCTCCTAAGACCTTTGATGTACGTGGTCTAGTCTTTGTTGGTAAGAAATTGAGTAGGAATGGAGCAAGCTTTTTCCCATCTTTCAACAGATATACTAGTATAAATGGCGCTATGATGATAGATAACATAACTTCAGTTACGGCCCCAACAACATTCCCTATCCCCTTGAAAGTACTATTAAAAAAAGTTGCCGCTCTCGAAGATAATTCGCTCATTAATTCTGGTGCATTAAAACCAAGGTTTTGTTGAATCTGTGTGAACAAATCACTGCCTATCCAATCCTCAAAAAGAGTCTGTGCTTCTTCACTATACAATGGGAGGTTCTCAACAAACCCCATAATTTGTTCGCGAACGACTGGTATAATTCCCACGATAAGGATCGTCAGTAATCCAATGATCAACAAGTATAGAATCAGGATCGAATATCCCCTCTTGATCTTCCTACGTTCCATGAAATCCACCAGTGGATTTAGTAAATAATAAGCTACTGCAGCTAATATAATCGGGATCGACATCGTTCCGATAATAATTCCAATAGGGGTAAAAATGTAAGAAATTTGACTGAATACTAAGATAATTAACCCAATCATGAGTGTTACGAAAAGAAACATTAATTTCTTTTGTTTAAAAAATAACTCCGAACGTTTCTTTATTCCATCGGGTATTCGTTTCATACCTACACCATTCCCTTTATTAGTGAGTTAAACATATAATCATTATAACTTATAAAGAAATAACGCGTAAATCTTTAGTGAACCATAATTGATAACTTATGATGCTAAGTACAATACTTGTGATGGCTGCTGAGGCTGTAAAAGCAAACATAATTAAGATCTGATATCGAACGGCCTCGACAGGATCAGCACCAGCAATAATCATCCCAGTCATCATACCTGGCAATTGTACTAATCCGACTGTCTTCATTCCATCAATGGTTGGGATCATACTTGATTTCACCGCACGTTTAAGTGATTCTTGAATAGCTTGTCTAGCAGTTGCACCTAAACTTAATAAAGTTTCCACTTCACCCTTGTTTGTTTCTACCTCTCTTTTCATAAAGTTTAAAAAGAGTCCAGACACGACCATTGCATTTCCTATTGTCATGCCACTAAGCGGTATGATGTAGCGTGGAGTTGCTTCAATAATATGTAGACCTAACAGTAAAGTCATCATTAGAATTTCCGTACAACCAATTGCAAGTGCTATACGCCAGCGGATACCCTTTAACCCTTTTCCTCGTTTACCTGCATTCCAAGCAGCGACCGTGATCATTACCGAAATGATTAATATGATTAACATCGGTTGTTTAGATTCGAACACATACAATAGCACATATCCAACTAATAGTAATTGAATTGTTGCACGAACCGTTCCAATGGCTATATCCTTTTCTAAATCAAGCTTTTGCCACATAGAGACTAGCATCGTAATGATCACAAATATAAGCGTAAAACTTAGAGCTAAATAAGACATTAGCTTTCCCCATCCTCTACCAATGATCCACCCTCGATGAACCATATTCTATTACTTATTCTTTCAGCTTGTTCAAGATCATGCGTGATCCAAATGAATGTATTTCCTTTTTCCCTTTGCCAATCTATCAATAATGTCTCAACCGCGTATTTACTCTCCATATCAAGAGAGGCTGTCACCTCATCTAGAAGGATAACTTCGGGTTTCAACAATAAAGTTCGAGCGAGAGCTACTCTTTGTTTCTCACCCCCAGATAATTCTGACGATGACTTGTTCCAGTCAAGATGTTCCAGATTTAAAGCTGCCATCAGTTGCTTAGCTAACGCAATGTCAAAGTCTGTTCTATGTAATTGACTGACAGTCCTTAAATTATCCTCCACACTTCCTTGTAGCATATAGGATTGTTGAGATACATAGCTAATCTTTTTTCTCCATTCCTTCACATCCATATCTAAATATGAACGCCCCTGAAACGAAATCCCACCCAGATCTTGTGTCTCTAAACGACATAATATACGTAGAAGAGTACTCTTCCCTTGCCCTGATTTCCCTAATAGTGCGATTCTTTCAGGGATCGATATAGTAGCTGACAAATCATTTAATATCGTCTGATCTCCATATGTTTTGTACAATTTGGATATTTCTAATATGTTCATCAATGTCGGATGTCCTCCAGTTTTTTACCACACTTCATAGTTACTATTCCTTATATTAACAAGATATAACGAAAGAAGCCAAACCCTTTATATAAATGGTTGGCTTCTTTCGTTAATACATATTTATACTTCTACATTCTACTTTTCTTTTGATTTAAATATTTCCCCAATTGCCCCCAAGCTACCAAGAATTTCTATTGCATTGGAAGGGATAAACACTTTATTAGCAGGTCCTTTAGAAATCTCAGTTAATGCCTCGAATGAACGATACGCAAGGACATTCTCATCTAATCCAGCTTCACGAATTAATTCAATTCGATTTTTCTCCGCCTGAGCGACTGCTAGAATCGCTTTAGCTTCACCGAGAGCTTCTAGTTCTTGAGCTTGACCTAGTCCTTCTGCTTCACGAATCCGGGCTTCTTTATCCCCTTCAGCTTTGAGGATTTTACTTTGCTTATCCCCTTCAGCACGTAAAATCATGTCTTGCTTAGCAGCTTCTGCCTCCAGAACGATAGCACGTTTACTACGTTCAGCCTTCATTTGCTTATCCATCGCTTCTTGAATATCTCTCGGTGGCTGAATATCTATAACTTCAACCCGCTCTATCCGAACGCCCCATTTCTCTGTTGCTTCATCCAAGGCAACACGGATCTCCATCGAGATCTTCTCACGACCAGATAAAGTCTCATCTAGCTCCATCTTACCGATAATTTGACGCATCGTTGCTGTAGATATGTTACGCACACCATAGACATAATCCGAAATTCCATATGTAGCCTGATCTGGTCCAACCACTTGATAGAATATAATCGTGTCGATTTCAACTTGAACGTTATCTTTTGTAATTACCGTTTGCGGTGGAACATTCGCTTGTTGAATCCGCAAATCATGATATACCCTTACATGATCGATTATTGGAATAAGAATATTTAATCCAGGTGTTAACAAGCGATGGAATTTACCGAGACGTTCTACAACGCCTACTCGTTGTTGCGGTACGATTTTGACAGTCAACGAAATAAATACAACGACGATAACTAGAATTGTTATAGTAATTATAAGACCCATTAAGAAACCCCTTCCCATTTTTGGACTTCTAATACGGTAGTACCACGGTGAATAACAATGATCATCTCATCTTTACGCAGTAGCTGATCAGATGATGCACTCCACGTTTCATTGCCTACTTTAACGACTCCGTTCTTACCTACATCAATCTCTTCAATAACAAACCCTTGTTTGCCAACTAATTCATCAATGACATCACTGTACCCTTTAGATTGTCGCATAAATTTCGTCAAAGGTTTCGTAAAGAATGTTAAGACAAGAGCCACGATACACCCAACTAACACTTGAAGGAGGTACAAATCAGGTACAATTAAAGCGACTAATGCTGCCGTAATTGCTCCAATCCCAAACCATAACAGATAAAATGTTAATGTCAGCATTTCAATAACAAATAATGCGATTCCGATGACGAGCCAAATTGCCCATAGTTCCATTGATCTCACCACCTTTCGCTGGATTATATGGAACCAATCAAATAATTATTACCTTTATTCGCTCAATAATTACCTTCGTGATAGTCCATGAGACCATTATACATGATGATTCCATTGTGTAGGTTTATTTTGTGAAATTATGCACCTTATAGGTGTTTCTTAAATTTATTAAATCCTTCTTCAAAGTTACGAAAAGCCCATTGAATATGTTCCTGATTCTCATATTGACGATAATCGCATTCAATAACCATAACAAGGTCTAAATAAAAATCATATAATGCTCGTCTATTTCGCTCACCTTCTGAAGTAATCCCTTTACCATATCCCTCTTCAAAAGCAGCGGATTGAGCAAATTTCCCGAAATAGTACTCAATCAAAGGATCTCCCCAGAAAGCTCTCTCGAAATCAATAATCCCAGAAATTCGCCCTTCATGGATAAATACATTTCCTGGCCATAAGTCCCAGTGAACAAGACAAGGTTCAGATACTTCATTCAGCGTAGTGATCCTTTTGTCTATCTCTATTTCGATCTCAGAATAAGAAATTGAAAGATCAATACCCGCTTCAATCCCATCTTGCAGCACATCATTAATTAGTTTTCGAAATGCTACTGCCCATGAAACTGTCAGATCATCACCGTCATGGAAATAACCGAATTTCTCACCTTTGCAAGAATTAATTAACGCATTATATTCACCCAATTGTTTTTCAATACTCTGTAATTCTTCACTCAACAGAGAATCTTTGATTTTATTAAGAGATATTCCTTCAATATACTCCATGATGAAATATTCAGAGTCTATGAGTGTACAAGAAGGATCATATACATATACATGTGGCACTGGAATCCCACCTATTTGTGTGACGATTCTTAATGCTTCAACCTCAGTCCTCATATTATTTTTCTCACATCTCATCAATCGCTTATCTTTTGAAGGTGCTACTTTAAGGACAACCTTTCTTCCATCCGCCAAAACAATCTCATAAGCCACATTAGCCCAACCTTCAGTTAGTTCTTCTGATGATTGTATCGATTGACCAAATGCATGATCCATGATGTCCTTCAACTGATTGTCATCTAATTTACTTTTGTTAAAACTTTGCATCGTATCACATCCATTTAATTTTATTAGGCTATGTTATAGTTCTTGGTTGATTTTGAATAAATCATAATCATTTGTTGTTTCCTGATTGTAATTAATACAAAAGGGGTAATTCAAATGTCCGTGGCAAACAGAATTGGTTGAGTCGATTTAATGGCGTATCTACGAAGTATTTGCAGTTCTATTTAGTTTGGTTTCAGTTCCTTGACAATAGGAAAATGGAAAGCGATTTGAGCAAAAAAAACTAATGATTATCTTAGCGAGTGTTCACGGAACTTGGGAATGTATCTCTAAGATCACAATATTTTACTGTCCATGCTAAAGCACCCGTTAATTCAACAAGAAAGTCTACGATTTGCAGATATTTTTTGAATTGGATACCATAGTAAGTGAAACAAAACATGTACAATAATAGCTGAAAATATACCCGCCTCTAAAAATGCCCAACCAGTAAAAATACCAACCCAAACATTCCCCAAAATTGTATATACATATACTGAGGGCTTAGGTTCTTCTATTACCATCTTAATTGAGGGCAAATGTACCAAAGCAAAAAGTATACTGGAAATACCAATAGCAAAGAATATAGAATGAAAATTAATCTGCTTTAATATCAGTTGTGAAAGCCATAAAACCAAGCTCATTATCCCCCAACGAAACATGACTTCTTCAACAAATCCACCATAAAAAACACGACTTAAAATTCCCATTTTACTGTAATGTTCTTCAATAGCGAGATAATCATGGTATGAAATATTTTTGGTCAAGTAGAAATAATACAATAAAATATTTCCTACCGAACAAGTTACTCCAAGTATAAATCCATATTTTAAAACATTATAAAATTCTATATCAGTAGGTAAAATACTTATTTTCGGTACGGTGAATGCTCCAACTGCACCAAATATTCCAACCAAAATTAAATGAGCAAATAATCGCTGATTATAGGTAATATCTTCATTTTCCATCAATTTCTTTTCTGTTTGAAGCATAAAATATACACCAGGTAAACAAATTATTACAATTAAAATAAACAATTGCCAAAACACTAAACCACCTCTTAAAGTTATATTCTTCTTCAACCAAACTGCTTTGTTAGTGTAA
This sequence comes from Paenibacillus crassostreae, assembly GCF_001857945.1. Lineage (NCBI taxonomy): Bacteria > Bacillati > Bacillota > Bacilli > Caryophanales > Paenibacillaceae > Paenibacillus > Paenibacillus crassostreae. The sequence goes on along the minus strand of NZ_CP017770.1, from coordinate 4,472,528 downwards.
TTGAAATTTTCACAACCTCATATTTATTTTAGCATAAATATCCATTTCTAATTTTTATATATTTATTTTCTAAATCAACCTTTACCTTTAATACAGCTTTTTATTAATAAAAATTGAATAAGAGTCTCTTTAGTTATAGCTAACTTAAGAGACTCTCATCATCATATTGATTTACAAATAATAAGGTTGAACACACACAGGCTTAGATACCGATACACTAATTCCTGTATATTGTAATCTACCTGATTCTTGATCGACACGGAATGTTGTCAGATTGTTCGTATCGCGATTAGCCACAATGAGATAATCTCCTTTTGGAGTAAAAGCGAAATGACGCGGATGCTGCCCTTCAACCGAAACATGCTCCACCAAAGTTAATTTACCAGCCACTTCATCAAAGGCATAGACGACGATACTATCATGACCACGATTGGAACCATATACAAACTTCCCATCTTGCGAGATAACTATTTCTGCACAACCATTCTCTTCAGTGAAATTTATTGGCAGGGTAGGTACCGTCTCCAGTTCAGCTAATACACCATCACCTTCTTGATACAAAAAGGAAGTAATCGTTGAATCAAGTTCATTAATTACAAAAGCATTCTTCCCATTCGGATGGAACGTAAGATGTCTTGGTCCAGCGCCTGGATGGAGATGAGTTGTCCCTTTTTTCAGCAACTGTTGGGTCTCTGAGTTAAGACTGTATGCTTGAATGATATCTAACCCAAGATCCTGCACAAATAGAAACTTCCCATCCGGACTAAAGAAAGAGGAATGTGGATGCGGTCGATCTTGATTCGGATGTACACTATGCCCTTCATGCTGTTGTACATCCAATACTTCACCTAAGGTACCATCTTCATTAATGGAGATCAGACCAATCATTCCCCCGTGATAGCTAGTAACAATGAGAAACTTCCCTTCTGAATCTCGTTGAATATGGCATGTTGTCGATTGTACGCTATCCTTTCGATCAAGTTTGTTCAATGCACCAGAAGTAGAATCAATTGCGAACGCCACAATCTCACCAATCTTATTACCCTCCGCAGAGTGCGATTCTGATATAGCGTATAATTTATGTGAATCAGCATCTACATTTAAAAAAGTTGGGTTCTTCAACCCTGCAACCGTGTCTACAAGTTTTAGCTGTCCTTTACCTTCATCGAAAGTATATACATATACACCGTTATCTGCTGATTCGGCATATGACCCTACAAAAACGAATAACTCTTTTGATTTAGATTCCATTAATGATGCCTCCCTTTCATTCTTTCATCTGATCAAGTATGTTGCGAATGTCTTTATTCAACTTCTCGACATCTGGCCCTACGGCAGGATCATTATTTATTCCTACCTTTTCCTTCAACTTTAGTATCGCATAGACTCGATTGTTCAACACATCTTCTGAAATTTTACCGTTCTCCACAGCATCTGTCAAAGCTTGTATGACGGCTATCACTTTCTGCACATCATGGCCGACGAGTACAATATTCGTACCTGCAAGTACCGATTGAACAGAGGTTTGTCCAAGATCATAATTCTCGGCGATCGCGCCCATCGTCATATCATCTGTGATGATTACCCCATTGAAGCCCAGTTCATCTCGAAGAATATCTGAAATAACAATTTTAGAAAATGAAGCTGGGTAATCTGCGTCTACTTTCGGGAGCAAAAGATGGGCAATCATAACTACATCTGCACCTTCATTGATAGCGTTTTGAAAGGGAATCAATTCAAGCTTACGTAACCGCTCGAGATCGTGTTCAATAACAGGTAAGCCGATGTGGGAGTCAACCGATGTATCTCCATGTCCTGGAAAATGCTTAACTACAGGTACCACTCCTTGTGACTGTAACCCTTGCATCGTTGCAATACCCAAAGCACTAACCAATTCGGCCCCATCTCCAAATGAACGATTCCCAATGACGGGATTGTTAGGATTACTATGAATATCTAACACTGGAGCAAAATTCATATTTAACCCGAACCCTAGTAACTCGCGTCCAAGAATCTGTCCAATTTTATTAGAAAGTACCGGATCATTCTTCTTACCTATCACTTGATTCGTAGGTAATTCAAGAAATTCGTCAGGCATCCGTGTTACTCGACCACCTTCTTCATCTATGCTCATCCAAAGTGGAATTTTATTAACTTCATTCACTAACTTAAGTTCATTAAATAAACTTAGCGCTTGCTGAATTGTCTCGATATTATCTTTATAAAATATAAACCCACCCACATGATAGTCTTCAATAAATGCTTGGTTATCCTCATTGTTCATCGTTCCATCCATACCAACGACAACCAATTGACCTATCTTTTCTTCCGTACTCATAGAATTCAAGAGATCTTGTACAGTATCCGTTGGTTCAGTTGGTTCTGTCGGAACGATAGGAGCAACTATTTGATCCTCAGTTACCAAATTATTATCCTTCGATTGACTAGTTTCATCTTGGGTTGTCGAATTACAACCACTGAGAAGGGTGATAAAGCATATGAAGATCATAACGATTTGTAGCTGACTGTTCCGTTTTGCGCTCAAACGATCACCAATTTCAATTAGATTTATTAGCTAACTTGTTATCTTTATATTCTACCTATTTCCGCAAAAAAAGCGAATCCCCCATATTAGGAGATCCGCATTGTATTCATTATTATTCAAAAGAGTAAGTCCAAAATCGTTCTGTACCGAATCTTTCCTTCATTTCTTCACTTTCAACCATTTGGGGATCCGCAGGCAATTGCCATTGAGAACGATGCGATTGGATTGAGCCGAGTTTTTGTTTCAAGAAGGCAGATACATCGGTAATCACATCTGGTTTCCCTAATATTTCTTCACAGCCTTTCGTGAACGCCAAACAATGTACAGTAGGTCTTTGTTCTTTCGGCATCTTAGCAATGGTTCGGATCACAGCAGCTCCTGTAGCATCATGATCTGGATGAACACTATATTTAGGATGAAAAGTAATCACAAGTGATGGATTCAATTCAGTTATTAAATCATTAATTCGCTTGTCTAATTTCTCATGATCTTCAAATTCAATTGTTTTATCAAGATAACCCATCATTCTAATGTCGGTTATTCCAATATGTTGGCATGATTCATGTAGTTCTAATTTACGAATCTGTGGGAGCGAGACTCGATTGGCCATGATTGGGTTACCCATGTTTCTAGCTCTTTCACCTAAAGTAAGACAAGCATAGGTGACTGCAGTACCTTCACTAATATACTTAGCTAACGATCCAGAGGTTCCGAAACATTCATCATCAGGATGAGGAAATACAACTAATATATGTCGTTCCATTTGAATTCACCTTCTCTCAATAGTTAAAACGGTTCTCTACTTAATTGTAATGATACTACTAGTTTACCATCCTGATCATGCCCAGCGAGAATCAGTTGTTCAACATTGCTCTCGTCCCAGTGCGTTAATCCTTGGGAATATATCCATCCTTGATTCATCTTTAACCCCACACGAAAGGGTCCATCGCCTTCAATTGAACCTAAAGAATACTTAACCAATCCATTGGTGATAAACGTTGACGCTGTAAACTTAGTATTATCGTTATGGGAAGCATAAGCTCCCGTAGTCATCTCAAGATGAATATAAAGATCTTGATCTATGAATTGATCAATGATTCGTTGTACTTTTTCCTGATCTATAAGTTGCATACTCTTCCACCTCTCTATTCTACATCCAATAATTCAATATGAGTAAACCTTATTATAAAGCACATTGTGCATATATCACAAATCAACTAAAGAGAGGGTATCTCTAGCCACTATAATAGGCTGAAGAGACACCCTCTTTAGAGATGTACAATATTACAATTGAACCATGTAATTAACTATCTCACCCTTGATCTGTTAATATAATAGGTCCATCAGCTGTAATGGCTAGCGTGTGTTCATATTGTGCAGACAATCCTCCGTCAAGTGTTCTTGCCGTCCAACCATCCTCATCTATCTTACTACGATAAGTTCCTGTATTGATCATTGGCTCTATGGTAATAACCATGCCTTCTTTCAATCTTGCACCTACATTTGGTGGACCATAGTGTGGCACTTGCGGTTCTTCATGCATATCTTTACCTATTCCATGTCCTATGAATTCTCTAACGACAGAGAAGCCCTGCGCTTCCGCAAAAACTTGAATGCTATGTGAAATATCTCCAATTCGATTCCCAACAACCGCCATCTCAATCCCTTTGTAAAGCGATTCCTTCGTTACATCTAGTAACTTCTGTGATTGCTCAGATACTTGACCTACAGGATAGGACCAAGCTGAATCTGCCAGCCAACCATTAAGATTTACGACCATATCTATGGTCACGATATCCCCTTCTTTTAGCTTAGTATGTGTAGGGAATCCATGACAAATAACGTCATTCACAGATGCACAAGTAGCAAATCGATAACCATTATATCCTTTTTGTTCTGGAGTAGCACCATTCTTAATTATAAAATCCTCCGCGAATCGATCGATCTCTAAGGTTGTAATTCCTGGGACGATCATTTTACTAATTTCGCGATGACAGGCTGCTAATATTTCGCCAGCAAGTTTCATCTTCTGGATCTGTTCTTTCGTTTTAATTGTAATCATTATCTGATCCCTCATTCTATTATGGTCTACTTATTATAACTAGACTTACCAAAATGGTGAACATTATTAAAGCCGCTAATATAAAATTATACTCCTATTTCCCACAGTATTCAAAAAATCTGAAAAAAGACACCATTTGATTACTCTTTTTAATCATCAATCATAAATTTTCCTTGACTCTGGCTTTGTTATCCGAACGGGTTACTTTCATGAATAAAATCATGCCAGCAATTGCCAATACCCCTCCACTGATTTGCATAATGGATAACTTTTCATGCAATAATATGAAAGCTAAAATACTCGCACCAACAGGCTCACCCAGGATACTCATAGATACCCTAGTTGCAGATATGTATTGAAGAAGCCAGTTAAATAGCATATGTCCGAATAACGTCGGGACGATCGCTAACAAGAGGAATATTCCCCACTCTCGGCCAGCATAATTTATAAAAGACACCCCTAAGGAAATATTATAAATTGCAAATACGACAACTGCTACGGAAAAGACGGATAAATTATATACGTATGGTGATACTTGCGAAAGTAGTTTTTGTCCAATAAGCATATGAATGGCAACTGCTATTGTACCCATAAATGATAATAGATCACCATATAGATTAGTACTTGAAATACCGATGTCTCCCCACCCAATAAGGCCAGCTCCTACAACGGCAATGAACATACCAAACTTCGCGATGGTAGAAATTCTCTCTTTGAATAGAAAGTATGCACCACACCAGATGAATACCGGTTCAAGGGCCAATATAATCGTCGAGCTAGCCACCGTCGTATATTTCAATGATCCCATCCATAATAGAAAGTGTAGCGCTAGAAAGAATCCTGATAATCCTAGAAGGAGCCAATTCTTGGGCGTAATCCTCCGAAATTCGGAAATTCGTCGAACACCGAAGGGTAACATTAGAATTACCGTGAAGAGAAGTCTGTACATTCCTTGGATTGATGCGGGTGCACTAGACCATTTAATAAATATAGATGAAAAAGAAACTGCAATGACTCCGATCAAAAGCGGAATAATGATGGGAATGGGTGACGAAGGTTTTTCTAATGACATTTTATTCGTTTTTCCTTTCACTTTCTGGCAGTATGGTTTCTTTAGTATGATGAAAATTTATCACTATTCCGTAGTGCAACCCAAATATCACTTGTTTCAGCTCCCGTATACCAATAAGCATTTCCAGCAATGTTCTTCGAATTTATCATTTGATCTTTCAATGTAAATGAACGGCTTTCTTCCAACCATATCCGGTGTTGAGTTCCTTGTTTCGTATAGGTTGCCAGATATTGACCCAGTGTATCATTCCATGACAATTTAATATTGGATGTAAGAATGCGGGCACTCTGCTGTTCTAGCGTTAATTCCTCTGATAGAACGGCTAGGGAAGAATCATACCAATCCCGAGTGTATAGGGGTAATGCCGCAATTATTTTATCGGCAGGTACTGCAATTAGTAATTTATTAAGTGCGCGCTCTAGCCATGGCAGTGAAGAAACGGATCCTGCCTTAGGTGATCCATTCCAATGTTCATCATATCCCATCAGAACAATATAGTCAGCAGCCTTACCCAGTTTCACATAGTCAAAAGCTTCAGTCCAATCCGTCCCTAAGTCTGGGGATACGTCAACTGACAGAACAGCATTCACCTCATGTAATGCCTCTGCTAACTCAATAATAAAAGCTGTGAAATAAATTTTATCCACTGGCTTTACGTTTTCAAAATCAACATTGATACCATCCAAATTATATTTCTGAACATAAGTGGTAATTTGCTGCACAACCGAATTTCTCATCACAGAATTAGTTAACACCGTATGCGTAAGATCAGCATCGAAAAGATTTCCAAACATAGCCCATATTTTCTTGTTATATTTTTTAGCATAGGAAATGAGTTCAGGATCCACTTGATCTGAGATTCTACCTTTATCCTTTAAGAAAAACCATCTCGGTGTCAGCGTATTGATATTGGAATGATTGACATGGTCTATGAATTCTGCTGTGGTGCTATCATACTGCCAACCCATCTGGATTGTAGTATCCTGTTGTCCATCCATTACCTTCACTCCGAATGCACTTTCAACAATTCGATTCAATACGACTGCTGTTTCTTGTCTTGTAATATCAGCATTTGGACGAAATTTATTTCCGTTTCCCGTCATGAGTTTATTCTTTTGGATCATCATTACATAGGAAGTGGCCCACGATGCAATTTCATCAGAATCAGTAAATGTTGGTGTTCCAGCTTTATCAACTTCAACTATCTTCACAGCTCGAGCTATCAATGCTGCAGCCTCTTGGCGACTAATCAGTTCGTTAGGTTGGAATACACCAGGACTAGTCCCATCGATGATGCCTAAATTGAATCCAGCTTGTACCCAGCCATAATACCATTTGCTCTTACGAACATCTATAAAGGAAGCAATCTCATTATTAACCGGTTCTAACTGTAACATTCGATCAATCATCGTAATAAATTCAGCACGTGTTACGGGTTGTAGAGGCTCAAATTTACGGTTTCCTCTACCATTAATCAAGTTTAACTTAGCTAAATTTACTATTTCCTTCTTAGCATAACTATTGGCAATATCGTCAAAAGGGTATTTGTTGTTCAATGTTTCTGCTTTAACAACGTTTGTAATGTTAGATCCAATAATAATCGTTGATATTATAAATAGTGTTATTACCTTATAGAATGTCATAAATCTCACAATAAAAACCCCACTCTTATTCATAGAATAGATAACTCCTCTATCCTATCAAATAAAAGTAGAGATGATGACGTGCAAATATTGGAATTCTAATCTAGTTCTTCATGTGATATTCTCTTAACCATATGATGGTATATGCGACCATTAATTACAATATCCTTATTCACTTTATATCCTGATCTTTGATATAGAGCACAAGCCCCGATATTATCTTCAAGAACTGCTAGTGCAATTCGAGTGAAATGTAGCCTCCTCGCTTCATTCTCGACTGCTTGCATTAATTCAGTTCCAATCCCTTGTCTTTCGTACATTGGAGATACAGATAGAGTATCTATATAATATTCATCCTCATCAGCCTCTTGATCTAGCTCAATACTTGGATCATTTTTTAAATTCCTTAAGTATTGTACAATCGGATGATCTAATCTTTTCGCATCTGAACCTGCATAGGATACGGCAATACCGACGGCCTCCCCATCCAATTCTTTAACGATGATTTGATGATAGCTTAAGCGACCTTCTTCTTGAATGAAAAACTGTCCTAGAACATCAATCGCATCCAGCTCACTTGTCTGCCCAGTTAATTGGTGCGCAATATCATGTAATGCGTCATATAGCAGTCGTGAAGCATTTGGTGCATCCTCTTTTGTTGCTGGTCTTAACATTATAAATCCCTCCAAGCTTCATGCCATGATCTGATAATTTAATTTACATAAGAAAATTACAAGAGTCAAGGACTGTTATCTCTTTCGTGGGTACACTATAATATAAAGATGACATTTTAGAAGGTGAGCTTATTTATGCAAACAATTCAGAACAAAAAAATATTACGTTACCTATTAACCCCTCCAAAGATCTTAGTGATCGGCTTTGCTTTGATTATTTTTATAGGGGCTATCCTTTTATCATTACCCATCGCCTCTTCAACAGGTGAAGCTTTATCGTTCATTGATGCATTATTTATGTCAACTTCTGCAACTTGTGTCACCGGTCTAGCTGTAATCGACCCTGGTACAGAATTATCTCTGTTCGGAGAAATTGTAATTCTTAGTCTATTCCAAATTGGTGGTTTAGGTTTTACCACAATGGCCACTCTGATTGCTTTAGTATTTAACAAACGGATTTCAATTAAAGAACGGTTAGTGTTACAACAAGCTATGAACCATGGAAGTATGGAGGGAATTGTGCGGTTGATGCGCAAAGTGATAGTCTATTCCCTTACGATTGAATTTGTTGGTGCTGTGCTTCTAGCTATTCGTTTTTCTGTGGACATGCCTGTCATGAAGGCTATGTATTACGGATTATTTCATAGCATATCTTCTTTCACAAACGTTGGACTTGATATCCTTGGAACCATTCATGGACCCTACAGCAGTTTCAATCCTTATGTTAATGACCCATTTGTCTCTATAGTCATTATTCTTCTGATCTTTCTAGGGGGTATTGGTTTCATAGTCATCTCAGATCTACTGGGATTTCGTAAATCCCGTAAACTATCACTTCACAGTAAAGTAGTTCTATCGGTGTCCCTTGTACTCGTTGTTGTTGGAACGATTGTCATTTATATTTTTGAATTCACAAACGTACATACATTACAATCCCTTAATCAGCTCGACAGAATTGTCGCTTCAACTATGCAATCTGTCACGGCACGTTCTGGTGGAATCACCACACTAGATGTTCCTATGCTACGTCAGTCCACACAGTTCTTTATGATCATATTGATGTTCATTGGTGCAGCGCCTGGTTCAACCGGTGGTGGGATTAAAGTTACCACCTTTGCTGTTCTGATTGGTGCAGTGATAGCCATGGCACGTGGAAAAGATGATGTTGTTTTCTTCCGTAACCGAATTTCTAAGGATGTCGTGTATAAGGCTATAACTCTTACACTATTGTCTTTTCTACTTATTATTGCCTTTACAATGATATTGTCAGTCACAGAAGATCGTCAATTTCTCACCCTGCTATTCGAAGTAACTTCAGCGTTTGGAACATGTGGTCTCTCGATGGGTCTCACACCCGAACTCTCTTCCATAGGAAGAGTCACAATCACATTCCTAATGTTCTTAGGACGACTAGGTCCTCTGACACTGGCTTATGCTCTAACACCTAAACCACAAAAGGAATCATTCCGATATCCAGAAGGTAAAATAACGATTGGATAATTCCATATATTTTAAATTGAGTTCATATTAATTATGGGCCAAAAAGTAATGTTCCAAAGAACATATAGATAAAAAATAAAAATAGGGCGATAGTATTGATTGTTATAAGAACTATATCTTTGTTGGAACCAGTTCTTTTTAATGAAACAGTAGCACAAACAATACCAATTGGTGGTATTACATTAGTAGACATTATTCCAATTCCATCGAACCATTGATTGCTGTGGATAAGAAATCCATCTACGATAAACAATATTATTGTTAAAGCGAATGTTCCAATAGCAATCGAACGAGATTTAGTGAGTATCATATTTCCACACTACCTCCATCCATATACTGTTTGAGCTGAACTGTGATCCGAAAGATGATATTACATTATAGCTGTGTCTATGTTTTAATTTACTATTTAACCTTCTATTTTATAGTTCTCTTTTGCCTTTTCTTGAAGCATTCACTCTACTCGGATTAGTAACCCAGCTTCAGTAGCCATATCTATGAGACCTTTGAAAGACATGTCATATTTTGATCGTTCTACGATATCTACATCGGATATAGCGAAAATAGAGTTCAAATATAAATATTTTAACATACGAATGGGGATCGCATTGCGATTTAATACCTTAATTATACGAAAATAGGCATCGATCACACAAACAGATCGTGTGAATGATGCCTGAAAACCGGAATTACGTATTAAGCTCGAAGTAGCGAAGAGAACGGAATTGTCCTGAAGAAACGGAATGTCGCCTACAAGCTTTCCGTAGGAAAGCTACTTCGAAAGCATATGCTTTGCCATCGGATTTCAACCACTATAGGAGTTATAGTAAATATCTTTAGGATAGTTTATTGGTGTTTCTCAAGGTAAACATAGATATCACGGTAAATAGTAGTACATATGCCCCTAGCCATAGATAAGTCTGTGAGAACCCAATCACGTCATATAATCGACCTGCAATGGGAGAGATGACTGCTGCACCTAATGCTCCACTGAATTGATACCCGACTAAGTACATCGTAGAGGTTACTCTAGCATCAAAATTTACACGTATGTATTTGAATATAGAAATAAACATGACAGGAACTTCTAATGAATGAATTAATTTAGTCGCCGCTACTGCCATTGGAATTCCATCAGCAAGTCCCGAGCATGTGATTCGAGTAAACATAAGTAGACCAGCTAGTAAGAGGCCTTTCTTAGCTCCGATTCTATTCACAATAACGGGTGCCATAAACATAAATGCAGCTTCAAAAAATACCTGGATACTGTTCAAATATCCGTACATTCGATTACCCGTCTCTGGTGAATCGAATAGTGATGCGAAATACACTGGAAACTGTTGGTCATACACAGTAAAGATACATGTAATCCCTAAAATATACATAACGAATGACCAGAACTTCCCGCTTCTCACAAGCTTAACAACTTCCTTAAAGCTGAAAGGTTCAACCTTGCTGCTATCTTCTTGCGCAGTTAAGTTGATATTAGAATCCGACCGTTCAACTTTAGACATAAACAACAATACAGCGAGAATAACAGCAGAACCCGAACAAACCCAGAAATTAAGATTAGGATTAATATTAAAAGTCTGACCTGCGAAGAAAGTAGCTACGGCCCACCCTAGTGAACCAAACATTCTTGATTCCCCATACTCAAAACTATACTTCCGTCCAATCTTCTCAATAAATGTCTCAACCGCCGCATTCCCTGAAGTAAAAGCCGCTCCAAGATAAATACTTCCCACGATAGCCCCTATATAAATATTGTAGGCAAGTAGAGGGCTGTATATGAACTGAAAGAAAGGACCCGCTAGAATTAACAAGCCAATGATGACAGATAGTAGATGCTTTTTCAGACCAATTTTATCAGATATAAATCCATAGATCGGATGTATACATAAAGCACCTATTGAATTAATGGCGAATACGATTCCTTTTCCTGTTCCATCTAAGCCACCTGCTTGACCAAGCCATATACCAAATAGAGACATTGAGGAAGAGAAACTGAAGAAGTAAAAAAAGAAAAAAGAACTAAACACCCAATATATTTTATTCCGTCTGAACATCGGTTGTCGCTCCTCATGCATAGTTCATTCATTATAGCGGAAAATACCGTGTAATACACGTTTCACAAATAAAAAGACACACTTCATACGAACAACCTCACGTCGGTTACTAGTCCGCAGTGAGGTTGTTTAAGTAATATCCATTATTTAAATTTGTCTGAGAGTTTCCTTTTATATTCGTTTCAGTAACCTCTCAATAGATCGATCTGATTCACGTAATACAATACCGCGATCAATCGTCTTGATCCGACGGTTCTCCAACACCACTTTACCATCAATGATCACAGTGTCTACATTGCTACGGGTTGTAGAATAAACAACTCGTGAGTATACGTCAGTATCGAAAGAGGGAAAGGTGTGAAAATCATTGAGATCCAGTAGCACTAGGTCTGCCTTTTTACCTACCTCAATACTCCCAATCTCATTTTCAAGTCCTAATACTTCCGCTCCACCCATAGTGGCCATGCGAAGAACTGTTTTCGCATCCATCACGGTTGGACCATGATCTACTTTATGAATCAGTGCTGTATTTCTCATTTCTTGGAACATATCTAGATTATTGTTACAAGGCGCACCATCCGCTCCGATCCCGATGCTAATGTTACGTTTCATAAGATCCGGTATTTCTGCAATCCCCGAAGATAACTTCATATTAGATCCAGGACAATGAGTCACCTTCACGCCTCGCTTCTGAATGATTTGTTTCTCTTCTTCATTCAACCATACACAGTGAGCCAATATTAGACGAGGTGTAGCTAGTCCAATATGATCCAAGTAAACAATATTACGCATACCTCTCTCTTGCTCTACCATTGCTATTTCACCACGATTCTCCGAAGCGTGGGTATGAATTTTCACCTGATATTGATTAGAGAGGTCACGTACTTCGGTTAGAAGATGTTCTGTACACGAAACGACAAATCTTGGACAAAAAGCATATTGAATACGCCCACCATCATATCCATGCCACTTCTCCAGAAGATCAACACTTTGCTGAAGAGATACAAGTGTATTTTCTTGTAATGCCGTTGGGACATCTGTTCCATGGTCCATCATCACTTTCCCTGAAATGACACGAATACCACTTTGATCCATGGCCATAAAAGCAGATTCTGTATGATGGACCGTTTCCATATCCAACAAAGTCGTCGTACCACTAGAGATCAACTCACCAATTCCAAGTAACGCAGAATAATACACCGATTCTTCATCATGTGCTGCCTCAAGTGGCCATACTCTAGTTCTTAACCAATCCATCAGTTCCAGATCATCTGCTCTTCCGCGAAACAAAGTCTGACATAGATGGATATGAGTCTGAATAAATCCTGGTAGAAGCATTTTGCCATGACCATCTATTATTTGATCATACCATTCGTCGATATGCCCAGCTATTTGAATGATAACATTATCCTCAATTAGGACATCACCAATGAATACCTCTTCCTGCTGGTTCATCGTCACAACTTGTGCACCTTTAATTAAAATTCTACTCATATAGACCCTCCGCCCAAATAACAAGAAATGTTATAATATAAGATTATGATTGTTATATATTATAACATCAAATTATAGATTTTAGGTCTATATGTTACGTTTCATTACATTGATATTAATTATTCACATGATAAACTATTTCAATCAGTTGTTTTCAGATCATCAAACTTGCGTTAGAAATCCAATGTATAGGGAGAGAGTCCTTTATGCATAGGGTTCGGTCGAGTACATGTGCTACGCATATCATAGTGCTTCTGTTCCTCTGATGCATCATGGAATGCCCACATCGCTTCCAACACATGGTATGCCATTTCACCATTCGCTCGATGTGGACGCCCACTTTGTATAGCGTATGCCATATCAGCTGCTGCAATACCTCGAGTATTCTCTTCGTAGCCGAATAATAAAGGCTGAGTCGTCCATTCTGAATCACCGATTAGACGGTATTTCACTTCACCACCGAAATTATTCGGATCAGGAACAAGAAGAGTACCCTTCGTTCCATAAATCTCAATTGGGGGAAGGCTGCTTCCTCCAAATATATCAAAGCTCATAATTAGAGTACCGATAGCTCCAGCTTCAAATTCCATCATACCTGCAACATGAGTAGGTATTTCAACAGGAATGACTTTCCCACGTTTCTTCTCGCTACTGATAACTCTCTCGTCCAGTGCCTTACCAGTGATTCCAGTGATCCGTTTAATCGGTCCAAGTAATTGAATTAGTGCTGTTAGATAATACGGTCCCATATCGAACATGGGTCCACCACCCGCCTGATAGTAAAACTCAGGATCAGGATGCCAGCCTTCATGCCCACGACTCATCATAAATGCAGTTGCTGCTACAGGTTTACCTATTACGCCATCATTCACGAGTTGTAAAGCTGTCTGAATTCCTGCTCCATAGAAAGTTTCAGGTGCACAACCCACAAGAAGTCCCTTCTCCTTAGCAACCTGTAGCACTCTTTGACCTTCTTCACGGGTAACGGCAAGTGGCTTCTCTACATATACGTGCTTACCTGCTTCCAAAGCTTGTAAACATACAGAGGCATGTGCAGCAGGGATCGTTAAGTTAATGACTAACTGAATATCTGGATCTGCTAATAATTGTTCCGGTGTATATACTCTAGGTATTTGATATTCCGATGCTTTTTCTTGTGCACGTTCGATATCGATATCAGCACAAGCTATGAGATCTAGAACCTCAAATTTCTTGCAATTTTCCATATATATACTACTTATTTTCCCACAACCAATGATCCCAACTTTTACTTTGTTCATTAATAAATGCCTCCCGTATGCATCAGTAGTTATTATCAGCCATGCCTGTATATGACGCTGAGACAGTATTCTGCTGTCCAGCTACTTCTTTCCCTTCCGCTGACCAAAGGAAACCACGACGCATGATTTCGCTAACCACCGGCATCTCAATGATATCCGCATGATGGCCTAGTGAGTTGTAGAATACTCGCCCACTCCCCCATCGTTTTGTCCAGACAACAGGCATCTCAACCGCCCCATTCGCTGCGTGTGGTCCAGGAACAATCGGGAATTTTGTTGTAGCTAACACTTCCACAGCTGGATCAACATGGAGATAATATTGCTCACTTTTCACTTCGAAATCCTGAATTCCTTCAAGTAACATACTGGAACTATATTTCATATTAACTGTGTACTTCACTCCATCATTACCTGGATGTGCCACCCACTGACCACCCGTCATGAATTGCCAATCTACATTCGTACGAAAAGAATCACACATACCACCATGACAACCTGCAATCCCTACGCCACTCTGTACAGCAGTAAGAACATTCTCTACAAGTCCATTAGCGATTTCTCCCATGGTCCATGCAGGTACAATAAGATCCAGACCTAGAAGTTTCTCTAGATCAGCAAATGCTTCCAACGTATCCGATACTTCAACTTCAAATTGTTCTTTTTCTAAGATCTCTTTAAATAATTGAGCAACTTGTTCAGGTTCATGACCATCCCATCCACCCCATACAATTAACGCTTTTTTCATATTTGAACACTCCCATCATTATATTTACATCTCGGATATCGATACCCATCGCCGTTGTTCAACTGAACGTTCAACTGCTTCCAACACCGCTTGGCATTTCACCCCATCATTGAAGTTAGGTGAAGGTTGTCGTCCTTCATCGATCGCATTCATAAGTTCTAACATTTCATGTGTAAATGTGTGTTCGAACCCAATTGTGTGACCCGTAGGCCACCACGCTTGAGAGTAGGCATGTGCAGCATCCGTTGCCAATACACGTCTGAATCCTTGTACATCCTCATCATCATCTGTGAAATATACTTCTAATTCATTCATACGCTCAAAGTCGAATTTCACACTACCTTTGCTACCATTAATCTCGAATGAATTTGTACTTCGATGTCCCGCAGCAAACCTAGTAGCCTCGAACGAACCTATAGCACCGTTTACAAAACGAGTCATGAACAACGTTGCATCATCTACGGTTACTTCACCCATTGGTCCATCATTGCTTCCTTTGGCAGTTAATCCTGTCATCGCACTAGCTAAAGGTCGCTCACGTATGAAAGTCTCACTCATTCCTATAACCTCTTCCATATCACCTACTAAATAATGAGCGAAGTCAATAAGATGAGCGCCTAGATCACCATGCGAACCCGATCCGGCAATCTCTTTCTGAAGACGCCATACTAAAGGGAATGATGGATCTATAATCCAATCTTGAAGAAACCACGCACGGAAATGATAAATTTCTCCTAATCTTCCGCTATCAATTAACTTCTTCGCAAGTTGGATTGCAGGTGTAAAGCGATAATTAAAGCCAATCATATGCTTAACACCAGCTTTTTCAGCAGCTGCCAACATTTCACGTGAATCGGCTAGTGTTAAGGCCAGTGGCTTCTCGCAGAAAATATGTTTACCTGCTTGTACTGCAGCCAGAGCAATTTCCTTATGAACATTACTAGGCGCATTAATATCAATAAGATCAATATCTTCACGTTCCACTAACTTCCGCCAGTCTGTCTCCACTTCAGCCCAACCAAATTGCTCCGCTGCCTTGTTAACCCCATCTTTATCACGTCCACATATGACCGACATAGCCGGCTTAAGATTTGCATCTGGAAAGAACATAGGCAGTGCACGATATGCATTACTATGTGCCTTCCCCATGAATTTGTAACCAACCATTCCAATACGAAGTTGATTCATTTCAATTCCTCCTTTGAGTTGGCATTATTGATGATTCTCTAACGATCAGTTCAGTTGGCAACTGAATACGAAAATGATCCTGTTCTTCTAAAGTTTCTTTCGGCAGACGGTTCAATAAATTCTCAACAGCTAGCTTACCCATATCATAAAAAGGTACATTTACACTGCTCAGTGAAGGCGCTGTCAATTCTGCTGAATCTGAATCATCATATCCTATTATCCCTGGCAGCTGGTCCCACGATACTCCAAACTCTCTCAATCCCTGTTGTAAGCCAATAGCCATTCGATCATTTGATACAAAGACAGCATCTATTTGATTCCCCATCTTGTGGATGGCTGATGCAATTTTATAGCCACTCTTACGACTAAAGTTACCCTTGAACAACAAGGATGGTTTAATTTCTAATCCATGATCTTGCAGCGCCCGTTGGTAACCTTCTAAGCGATCTCTACTATTCGAATATGAAATTGGCCCATTAATAAAAGCAATGTTCTTATATCCTTGTTGAATCAAGTGTGTGACCGCTTCATAGCTACCTTTCACATGAGTGGCATCTATTTCGCTGAAATTTTCACCCTCATAATGCTGATTAATTAAACAGAAAAGTCTATCTTCTTCTTTTAACCGCCGTAATGCTTCGATTTCTATATCATCATCTTTAGAACCTAATACAATTAATGCATCCACCTTACGCGTTTGGAATAATTGTGAATAATTCAACTCGTCATCATCGGATCTGAATAACAATAATAGATCATAACCAAATTCACGAGAGGCACTTCCAATTCCGCTTAATATTTCTGAGAAGAAATAAGTTGAGAACAAATTTACTTTTGGTACATAAGGAAGGATCACGCCTATATTCCCACTACGATTCATAGCAAGACTTCGTGCAAGAGCACTGGGATAATAATTTAATTGCTTAGCTGCAGCAATCACCTTATGCTTTGTCTCTTCTTTCATCGAACCAACATTATTTAGAACTCTTGATACGGTGGCTTCTGATACCTGTGCTAGATCAGCAACCTCCTTGCGAGATGTAATAACATAACCTCCCTCAAACTTTATGTACGCGCGTACATTTTCTCATGCGATGATAGCGTTGTCAAGCAAATTTATCCGTTTCATTAATACAAAAAAACTCTCTCACGATTTCATATCGTGAAAGAGTTTTACTCATCAATAAGCTTAACCTAGTACCACTCGGTCATCTGCTAGTTTATGTCCACTAATTTGTTCGAATTCACCTAGTAATTGTTCGACAGTTAAATCTTTCTTCTTCTCTTCATCTATATCTAATATAATCCGTCCACCATCCATCATGATAAGTCGATTCCCTAGACGAATAGCCTGTTCCATGTTATGTGTCACCATTAGTGTAGTAAGGTTCATCTCTCTAACAATACTTTCTGTTAATCTGGTGATTAATTCTGCACGAGAGGGATCCAATGCTGCCGTGTGTTCATCTAGCAAAAGAATCTGAGGATTTGTGAAGGTAGCCATCAGCAAGCTCAACGCCTGCCGTTCTCCACCTGAGAGCATTCCAACTTTTGCATGAAGTCGATCTTCAAGACCAATGCCAAGACTTGATATCTTGTCACGGAATAAGGTGCGTTTACTCGACTTCACCCCTAAAGAGAATCCACGATTTTTGCCACGCGCATAGGCCATAGCAAGATTCTCTTCAATACTCATATATGGTGCTGTCCCTGCCATGGGATCCTGAAATACTCGACCAATCCAACGACTCCGACGATGTTCAGGCAAGTGAGTAATGTCTTCATTATCAATTCTTACATTTCCTGTATCTGGTTTCATGACACCCGAAATAATATTCATTAGCGTAGATTTCCCTGCGCCATTACTTCCGATTACAGTGACGAAATCTCCAGGTTTTAAATGTAGCTGTATATCGAACAGAGCGATTTTCTCATCCGGTGTAGCTGGATTAAACAATTTAGCGACATGGTTTAGTTGAAGCATTATGCGCCACCTCCCATTGTTTGATCTTGGTTCAAATTCAATATTTCAGCAGAACGTTTCTTCGCCATTTTCTTCTGATTCATCACTCGACGGGTGGATGGAACCACAAGAGCTACAATAACTATAATTGCCGTTATCAATTTCATGTCGGAAGCATCTAACCATTCCACTCGTAGGGCAATGGCAACGACAATCCGATAAATAATTGAACCAAGTACTACGGAAATCGTATGATGAATAACGTTCTTAGCCCCAAACACAGCTTCACCAATTATTACCGAAGCAAGTCCAATGACGATCATCCCTACACCACCATTAAGATCGGCAAAAGAAGATTGTTGAGCAATAAGTGCTCCCGAAAGTGCTACCAATCCATTCGACAAACTAATACCTAGAATCTTTGTGAGATCGGTATTTGCACCAAAGCTTCGAATCATTCGCTCGTTATCTCCAGTAGCTCTTAGTGCTAAGCCCATATCTGAATATAAAAAACGATTTAATAGTGCTAATACGATAATAACTACAATCGGTATAATCACAAGTGGTTCAATAGAAGTAAAGATCGTATCTGTTCCATACACAGAAATATTAGGTTTTCCCATAATTCTCGTATTAATGGAATACAGCGCAATCATCATCAGAATACCTGACATTAACCCATTGATCTTGCCCTTAGTATGCAATAGACCTGTACAAGCTCCTGCTATAAGACCTCCTACAAATCCTGATAAACTCGCCAAGATAGGTGAATATCCATGGGTTATCATCACCGCAGCGATGGCTGCTCCTGTCGTAAAACTACCATCTACTGTTAAGTCAGGAAAATCTAAAATTCGAAACGTAATATATACTCCTAATGCCATAAAGGCATATAGTAAACCTGATTCAACTGCACCCAACAACGAATCGTACATGACGATTTCCTCCTCTTGAACGTCAAGGGAGTGGACGATTTACATCGACCACTCCATAAGTAAATTTCTGAGTAGTACCCTAAACATTTGTTACTGAATAATGTTCGTCTCTGCATCTTCCACTTGCGCCTTTATTTCATCAGTCACTTCAATTCCCTGTTCTGCCGCTGCTTTTAAATTCAAAATAAGATCTAATTTTTCTTGCATTCCTACAGGTAAGTCACCTGGTTTCTTACCATTCTTTAGAATATCAACAGCCATTTCACCCACTTGATAACCATGGTCGAAATATTTAAATCCAACAGTTGCAAAAGCACCCTTCTCAACCGTATCACGATCACTAGAGAAGAACGGCATATCCTTTTCATTAGCAATTTGAATAATCGTATCCGCACCACTTACCACAAAATTATCTAGTGTAATATAATACGCATCTACACGACCAATCAATGATTCCGCTGCTTGCTTCACTTCAGATGTATTCGTAATAGCTGCCTTAACTAACTTGATATCATGTTTAGAAAGTGCTTCTTCTGCCAGTTTAGACATCATCACCGCATTAGGCTCACCTTCATTAATAACTAAACCAATACTCTTAATCTCTGGAAAACTTCCAGCAATGAAATCCATCAGTTTAGTGATGGCTTCTGGGTTCGTATCCGAACCACCAGATACATTACCACCGGGCTTCTCTAGATTCGTGACAATCTTAGCATCAAGAGGATCGGTAACGGATGCGAATAAGATATTCTTATCCTTCACTTGTTGTACAACCGCTTGAGCAGAAGGTGTAGCAATAGCAAGCACTAGATCAGCATCACTGGATTCAATCTTCTGTGCAATCGTCATATTATTCGTCATATCATTCTGTGCATTGTTATAATCGATTTTAAGATTATCACCTTCTGTAATACCTGCATCTTTAAGTGCTTGCAAGAATCCTTCACGAGTGGCATCCAACGATGGATGCTCTACGATTTGTGAGATGGCAATAGTATACGATTTGTCGTCAGCGGTAGGTTCGCTACTACCTTCACTGACGGTATTCGTGCCTTTGGCAGCGTTATTCCCACAGGCTACAACCGTTAACATAATTGCGGTTAATATGATCGACAGTCCAATTTTTCTTTTAAACATATAAATCCCCCTTATTATCTAAATTTCATTACACATCAAGCTATAAACATTGCCAATATAATCCGCTTAAGCGTCACCGCTGTTACCGTACAACGCACTAAAGTATTATGGCAGAAATCTATCAATCCTTACCTTTAAATCATTATTCCTAATAATATATGTCCATTCTATTTCCGTCAATATCCTATCTATTCCAACTGAAAAAGTTAAAAAATAGTTGTTAGTGAGACCAACGATAACGGAGTACAATAAATTACTATATTTTCCACCATTCTTAAACGGATAATGATTAAAAGAAAGGCGATCTTCTGTTCGTAATCGAACGAAAAATCGCCTTTCTTATCTAACTTAAGTTCACAAAGCATACAAGCCATTGTTTTTTAGTATTTATCTAGAGTTATAAATTATTGTCATCTACCCCATCCAACCAGTTCTCAATATCACCAATAACCGAAGCTATACAACCATCCTCGAATGGAGAGATTAGACCTGCCGATTTCACAAGGTTTAAGAATGATTGACTTCCTCCCTGTTGACATAGTTTTAAATAATCAGCCCATGCTGATTGCGCATCCTCATTCATCTTCTTCCAGAATTGGAATGCGCAGATCTGTGCTAATGTATAGTCAATATAATAGAATGGTGTTTGATAAATATGTGATTGCTTCTGCCAAAAGCCCCCACTCTCTAAATACTCATTATTCTCGTAATTACGATGTGGCAAGTATTTCTTCTCAATAGTACGCCATGCAGTTTTGCGCTCGCTTGGTGTTGCATCAGGGTTAGCATACACGTAATGCTGGTATTCATCGACAGTCACACCATACGGGATAAAGAGTAACGATTCGGCTAAATGACTGAAACGATACTTATCTACATCCTCTTTGAAGAATAATTCCATCCAAGGCCATGTGAAAAACTCCATACTCATAGAGTGAATCTCAGCTCCATCAGATGTAGGCCAGTTATATTCCGGAACACTGAAATGTCGGCTCTCATACACTTGGAAAGCATGCCCCGCTTCATGTGTAAGTACGTCAATATCACCTGAAGTCCCATTGAAATTAGAGAAGATGAATGGTGCACCATATTTAGTCAAAAAAGTACAATACCCTCCGCCTTGTTTGCCTTTCTTACTTACTAAGTCCATCAATTCATGATCTACCATGAAGGTAAAGAATTTATTCATTTCAGGTGACAATTCTTGGTACATTTTCACACCATTAGCAAGAATGAAATCCGGGTCTCCTTTTGGTGTGGCATTCCCTGTTTTAAAGCTAAACACTTCATCATAATAGTGCATTTCGTCAACACCAATTCGGTGAGCTTGACGTTCTCTAAGCTTAGTAGCAACGGGAACGATCTGTTCGAGCACTTGTTTCCTGAAATTCGCGACCATTTCCGCATTATAATCAGTGCGACCCATACGTGCATAGCCTAGCTCAGTGAAATTAGTATATCCTAGTTTCTTCGCCATCTTCGTACGTACTTTAACTAAATCATCATAAATACGATTCAACTTCTCTTCATTCTCGGCCATGTATGTGTATCTTGCCTCTGCTGCTTTTTGTCTCATTGTACGATCTGTAGATTGTTCAAAAGGCGCCAATTGAGGTAGTGTACGTTCTTCCCCTTCGAAAAGAATCTTAGCGGAAGCAATCAACTGTGCATACTCTGTCGTTAATTTATTCTCTAATTGCAGATCTTCAATAATTTCAGGTGCAAATGTCTTTAACGAGAGTTCTGCCAATTGAAATAGCTGACTTCCCCATTTCTTCTCTAGATCGACTCTGAACTTCGAGTTCACTAACGCTCGATAGTAATCTGTCACGTACTCCTGGAAAATCGGTTCGAAATCATCAATGAAATCCTGCTCTGCCTTGTAGAATTCATCATTGGTGTCCACAGAATGGCGAATATAGGCCAGTTGTCCCTGTGTCTCCACCTCACTACGTAGCTTGTTTATGGATGCCATCACCAAATCTTGTTGTTCGAAACTTTCTGCCGCATTAAAATCATTCAAGAGTGACTTGAATTGCTGTTCAATCATCTGTGCATCTGGACGCTCGTAAGGATATTCATTAAATTTCATTGAACTTCTCATCCTCTCTATATGTACCTTCTACTATTATAAAAAAATCCACAGGAAAATTCTACATTTCATTGGCATGACTATTCTTAAATAAAAAGGCGTTCTCCAGAAACCTCTCTGGAGAACGCCTTTTACTTGTTCAAATATAAGAAAGTATAAGTTTCACTTAATACTCTAATCCTTATATTTCCGCTGAAACGGATGTCGTCTTTGAAAAAGGACGGCATTGCCGTTTCTACTTGGCATGAATTGCTATTACAAAGCTGTACCTACAACGTTCGTTCCATTCTTCGTGATCTTATAGGAAATAACATCACCATTCCAGAAATGGAATTTCAAAGTCACATCGCTGTCTTTTACATCTTTAAAGAAGTTCGGGAGCAGCTTGATCTCATTAGTGTCATAAGAAGGTGTGAATGTATAGCCGAATTCTTTGAATGAAGTCCAGTCTTGTGGCCCTGCATTGCTTCCATCTGGATATACTGCTTCCATAGTCGCAAGCTGATTGCCGTTAAAGGTAGATGGAATGGCAAAAGCCTCGGTTGTGCCTTTTGCGTTACTTAATTTGATTGTGTCTGACACTATCAGTTTCAGCTTCCAAGTTACGCCTTTGTTGAATTTGACAGTAAAAATGACCTCTTCACCTATTTTCTTGGAAGCGGTGAGTGCAGAAAGCTTGCTTGCCTTTAAGGTAAGTGCTTCGCCCTTCAAGGTGTAATCTTTTCCTTCAATCAAATATTTATTATTAGCACTAATTGTTTTGAATTTATTACCATTCAGATTGAGATTAACATTCGTGTCCTTAATTTTAGAATTCTTGTTAAGGAAGATTTGATCAGATTCAAGAGTTGATGAACGTTCCTTTAAACCTGACATCAATATGTTATGTAACTCAGGATCTGACCACTTATGAGTCGTGCGATTTAAATGCTGACCATTATCCCAAAGCATTGTCGTAATTTTTTTCTCTTTGGCATAGTAGGTTAGGTACTCGAAGAATTTCAGCTTCTCACCTTGTTCAATAACACCTGTATCTACATCGAAGCCAAGTAGACCGAACTCACCGATGATTACCGGAATACCTTTAGCAATAAATGTGTTATATACATTATCAAAAGTTTGGGTAATATCGGTTTTTGTATCTTTATCAAATGTAGTGTGACCCGCAATGTTCACGCTAAATGGCCAGAAGCCATAATAGTGGACGGTTGCGATTAGATTTGGATCGTTCAGCGCTGTAATGGTATTGTAAAGTGCATTCATTCTTGGTTCCGAAGGAGTAGTTTCTAATGAAGGAAGAACTAGTGGTCTCTCTGCATTGTTGCCACCAGATTTGCGGACAATGGTATAGAAGGATGTATTGAGTTCCACTAGCATTTCTTCCATCTTTGTCTCATCAGTGCTTCCTCCATCAGTGAAGCGTGGCTCATTAATGCTCTCGAACATCAGCTTGTCCGATTGACTCTTAAAGCGATCAGCAATTTGGGTCCAGGCAGCGTTATAACGTGCCAGAACTTCATCATGTTTCTCTTCCATATGGCTTACCCATAACCAAGAGTCATGATGGATGTTAATCATCACATACAAGTCTGCTTCTAGCGCCCAGCCTACCACTTCTTCAACACGATCGAGGTAGGCTTTTTCAATCGTATAATCTGGTGCCTCACCGATGTGATTATCCCATGTGATGGGAAGTCGAATACTTTTATAGCCTTGTGCGGAGATGTTGTTAATAAGCTCTTTGGTTACACGTGGATTACCCCAGGATGTTTCATCGTCACCTGTTGCGTCTAATGTATTGCCAAGGTTCCATCCAGGTTGCATGTTGTCTACATATTTTAGCATCTTACTTTTGGGTGCTACTTCAACTTGTTGGTCATCGTTGGGAGCAGCGGCAGCAACGGATGAGAACAGAGATAGCAGAAGGGCAGTGACAAGGGTGAGTGATAAGAAAGATTTGTTCATTTTCGTAGTCATTGAGTTCTCCTTTGTTAGATAAATTTTGAATTCATGAATAGCCTTAATGCAGTACAGGTTGTTTCGAAAACGCTTTCAAAATACCTTCTTATACTTTGAAAGCGCTATCCAATTAAGATTAGCATATAATATTTACCAAAAATACCATGTTAATTTGAAAGGAAATCATATGTAAATTAGTGATATCTAAGATTTGGTGCTTGAAATTATAAAATTGATTCACTTACTTTTATTTTGAAAAAGACACCCTGTAAGGTGTCATCTCAATTTTTTAAGGGAATAACATTTCGAATTACACCACTCTACTCACTCTCACCTTGCTAATAATCTTGTCATCCATTTCTTCTACTGCAAAAATAAACCCTTCTAGTTCAACGCTTGGTCGCTCATCCTTATCTGGCAGTCCATGAAATTGACCAATCAAGAAACCGTTTAAGGTATCATATTCATCGCTGGATAGTTCCACATTCAAGAAATCCCTTACTTCTCTCAAGTGAAGGAGCCCATTCATTATAAAGCTATTCTCGTCAATTTGCTCGATTTGTATTTCTTCCACATCATGCTCATCCAAAATATTACCCACAATTTCCTCGAGTAAATCCTCAATCGTAATGATTCCTGCAGTACCACCATATTCGTCCATCACAATAGCCATATGCGCTTTGTTGATCTGCATTTCTCTAAATAATTCATCCGCATGCTTGTATTCAAGCGTGACATATGGCTTACGGATGATCGACTTGATATCAAAAATTTGCTCGTTATCAGTTACATCTTTTTCAAGATATCTAATCAAATCTTTACTATGGAGAATTCCAATAATATTATCTATATCATGTTCATACACAGGAAACCGGCTATATTTCTCCATATTGATTAGATTGGCAATTTGATGTAGTGAGAAATGTTGCGGAATAGAAACAATACGATTTCTATGAATCATAATATCAGATGCTATTTTGTTATCGAGTTCAAATATATTGTTAATCATCATTTTTTCTATACCTTGAATCGTACCATTCTCATTTCCTACCTCTACCATCATACGGATTTCTTCTTCCGTCACCTGCTCTTTATCTGCGTTAGGATCAATTCCAAGCAAACGCACGAATAGATTCGTGGATACACTCAGAAATTTAACGAAAGGAGCTGTCACCTTGGATAGTATAGTCAGTGGCATTACAACAAACATGGAAATAGGTTCTGCCTTCTGCATAGCTATTCTCTTAGGTACTAGCTCACCAAGGACCAATGTGAAGTAGGACAAAACCAATGTAATCACAATAAGAGAGATGGTCTCTAAGACTGATAAAGGAACTGGTACCCCAATTCCATTAAGAAATTCAGCTAATCTTCCAGCGAAACTATCTGCTGCTAAGGCACTCGCCATAAATCCAGCTAATGTTATACCGATTTGAATAGTTGCTAAGAACCTACTTGGTTCACTCAATAGATTTAGTAAAAGAATTGATTTCTTGTGACCTGAATTTGCCATTGCTTTAACTTTATTGTCATTTAAAGTAATTAACGCCATCTCAGATGCAGCAAAAAATGCATTCAATAAAATAAGTATAAAAAGCACTACTATTTCAGTAATCATCATATTCCCTCCAAAAAAATTCAGCAAGATTCATTATAATTAATCAGGTAAATTGCCCTAATTATATCAACTTCATAACTATTCTCAAAAGATGAGCTTACTCATACCTAGTGTTCATCATCAAATAACTCATTCAAATATTGCTTCTTATTCTCAAGAAATCTTCTAGTGATCTGATAATGCTCTGTTTCCTCATATTGAATCTCATGAATTCGTGCATGATCAAAACTAAGAATTTGTGCGCCGGGGAACCCCAGGATAATGGGAGAATGCGTTGCAATAATGAACTGTGAAGTATCCCGTAGATCGTAAAGAACTCTAAGAAAAGCTAATTGTCTTGCTGGGGATAAGGCTGCTTCAGGTTCATCTAGTAGATAAATACCCTTATCATTAAATCGATTCATAAATAAACTGAAAAAAGATTCACCATGTGATTGTTCATGTAAAGATCGACCACCATAGTATTCATTCGCACCTACTGAGTCTATATGTGAAGCAAAGTTATAGTACGATTCTGCCCTCAGGAAGAAACCATTTGTAACTTTCGGTAACCAAGCCATTCGAATATGATCCCCTAGTGCCGATCCCGAAGCCTCAAGTTGATAGTTATTATTCCTTCCACCCCCAGCCGTATTAAATCCACATTGGTAGGCTATAGCCTCAAGTAATGTAGATTTACCCGTACCATTCTCTCCCACCAAAAAAGTTACATTACTACTCAATATCAATTTCCCCATAGTTTGAATGGTAGGAATTGAGAAGGGGTATTGATTCACTTGCTCTATCTTGTCTTTTAATAATTCAACGCTACGAAGGAACATAGTTTCTCCTTATCTGTACATTGTATTAGATTCATCCATTTCCTAAATCATATCTATTATACAGGATTTTATACTACGACCAACATTGTCATCAATTCATCCTAATATGACTGGAATCACTTTATCTCTTTCCTGAAATCTATAAACTATATAAAAGTGCTTTCTTGGGATAACAACTCCCTTTCATATTCAATCACTGGTATTGGAACAATAGCCATACTTCTCATAAGAACTCCGACACATGCGGTAATTAGTAAATAGGCAAATGTTAGTTGAATCCACCTTAATGACATCCATTTTCCTCCACAAACATTTCATGATGATATAAAAATAAACATGACACCTATTCTTCAAGGCATCATGTTGTATTAATAATACTCCCTTACATAGGTCTAGCTATATTTTTAAATCTTCTGAGCATAATCTTCACTTGGAATTTTACTAAGAACAGCATAGAGACTTGTTGGAGTGTCGCCTGTATTTTTGAAAGAGAAATGCTCTTCTCCCTCACAAGAGATGACATCATCTTTCACTAAGAGAGTATCTTCCCCATTAATTGTGACTATCCCACTACCATCGGTTACTAGCACGAACAGTTCTGATCCAGGATGTTGGTGTTTAGGAAGCTCTTGACCTGGCATAAAGTTCAGTACAAATACTACACTTTCACTTGATTTGAACAATATTCTTTTTGTAAATTTATTCTCATTGTATTCTTTTACGGGTTGTAGTTCTTTCTTTTCCATGCTGAAAACCTCCAATTTATTGTTTACTCTTCATAACTTCATGAGGTATATAAGTGTTTGTTTATGATCTGATTTTATCATATCCGTTTTATCAAATTCCTATTGTGATTCCAGTCACAATAAATGAGAATTGTTCTCAATTGCACGGAATCTATTGATTCATGAATACATAAATATTTTAACAATATATATACATTTGGCGTAACCATTTGCTGGGAGAAGCGTTTATGTAGATATAACTTGGATTCACATCAAAAATTTTACTTTGAGAGGATGAGAAATTGTGTCAAAAAGGTATACTCGTTCAATTCGTCGCAGTTCAAAAGTGGTTATACTCGGTGCGCTATCCTGCACTCTGCTGATGCCATCCGGGTTAGTTTTTGCGGATGCTACAAAGGTATCTGTGTCTGTACCTGTAGCTTCATCTGATGTCAGCATGACGGATCAAATGAAATTACGCATCGCTTCAGGTGAAATTCAAGGTTCAGAATCTACATCAACAGCGGCAGATCCTGCAAAAGTAAAATTTGCTAAAGAGAAGGCAGTAGCAAAAGTAAGAGAATTGTTCCCAATACTCCAAGATGCCGAAGTGTCTAATACAACTCTAGGTATTACCAATGTCTACCCTGCTCCTGAGAATCAGATGGTCTGGGATATTCAGTGGAATTATCAGATTGGTAATTCCGGTTATGGATTTAATAGTCAAGTAGATGCCATTACAGGGGATTTAATCAGTACGTATATCTCTTTCCCACTTGAGAGTGAAGAATCATATTATCCTCCGAAGTTATCTAAAGAACAAGCTTTAATTGAGGCCAAAAAATTCATTGCAAAAGCCGTTACATCGATTTCAGTGGAAGATCTTAAAATCAATGATGTGGATTATGGATATGCGAATCAAGCATTATTCGGCCCCGTTCAGTATTCGTTCTATTTCACATTAAATAAGAATGGTATCCCCTCTCAAGCCGATGCAATGAATATTAGCATTAATTCTAACGGTGATATAATGCATTTCTCCAAATCTGCAAATGCTTTGAGTTATCCATCAACTACTGCCAAGATTAGCGAAGCAGAAGCAAATAAGAAATTTAAAGATGAATTAGATGTTGGATTATACTATATTCCAATTCAGAAGAATAATCAGATTACAGACTGGATCCTAGGTTATCGACCAGATAGCAGTTCTACCTATTCCATGGACGCATCAACAGGTAAGAGAATCTCCTACGATGGTACAACGGTCCCTTCCTCACCTGTCACTTATTCAGATATTCCACAAACGAAAGACCAATTTATTACAAGAACCAATATGACCCAACTCACTGGTGAAGAAGCAGCGCAACTGGTACAGAAAATCGTAACATTACCAGCAGATTACAAACTGCAAAACCAGTCGCTCTCTAAATATTATTTCAACCCTGATCAGCAAACATGGAGCCTTAATTGGGGCAAGGGTACTCCCTATTCTGGCTATCAAATTCATTACTCGGCTCAGGTTGACGCAGACACCGGTGAGATATTAGAATTCCGAATTGATAATTACGGCGGAGCTGTTTCTAATCAGGATACTACGATCCCCAAAGGACTTACTAAGCTATCTAAAGAATCCGCCAAACAACGATCTATCGACTTAGTCAACCAGTTATATGCGAACGCTAGCAGTGATTTAAAGATAATCAATCATGAGGATAGCTGGAATTTCATCAAAGAAAATAATCAATATCGATATGAGTTTCAACGTTTCTATAAAGGAACTCCAGTGGGTGATAGTACAGTAACCATTACCTTTGATCAGTATGGAAGATTACAATCCTATGCTGCCTATCGAACCGCTGGATTAGAAAAAATCATAGATAACCCTGTCATTAAGGTAAGCAAAGAAGAAGCTTTGGAGTCATACCGAAATCTGTATACAATGAAATTACAATATTCACAATTTGGTGGGTACTACACTGGTAATATAGAAATAAAACCCGAGATACAACTAGTATATACTCCTGAACCAACCAATCTTATTACTTCATATCAAGTCCTAGATGCTGTCACAGGTAAATGGGTATCTCAATATGATTACATGGGGCAAGCAACCAATACAATCACACCAACAGATCTGAAAGGACACTCGGCAGAAAGTGCACTTACTACACTCGTGAATTATGGTATTATAACCCCTGATGAAGAGGGGAACATCAAACCCGATGAAGTGATCACTGTCAGCGATTGGTTATCTATGATGGTAAAATCCATATCACCTTACATTGCGAGCCAAGGTTATTATAATAACATGGAAAACAAATCCGTTGCCGGCGTTGATCCGGACGATACAATTTATAACGTTGTATCTTTTGCAGTGGAACGTCAATGGATTAAGAACGACAATTCTTTTCAACCAGATAAGGAATTAACAAAAGAACAGCTTGCTGTTCTGCTGACATCCATTGTGAATTATGAGAAAATGGCTTCACATATACAAAGTGATACTTCAGTAAGTCAATTCAGTGATGCCCAAGCTATAAGTAATAAAGGTGCTGTTGCTCTGACCCTCAAATTAGGTCTATTGGAAGGTGAGAATGGTAAATTCAATCCTCAACAAACAATCACAAAAGCACAGGCTGCTACGGTTATTATGAAACTCGTTACACTTCAAGGTAAGACAGATCAAATGATTGGTCAATATTAATACCAGGTATTCAGCACAATACAAGAAGCCCCGTGATACGGATCATCCGTACCTCGGGGCTTCTTGTTGATATTCACGGAAATACTCACCAATATTTACTCTTTAATCTCTTCGAACGTAGCGTCATAAATTCTAAACATTGTCTTATAACTTGATTCATCGATTTTGATCCCCGTATCAAGTCGGCCCGTTATTTTTATAGGTCCAGAATGATATCTTAGCTTCACATCATCAGGTACAAATACGATCATGATTTTGTTCCAATAGGTCTCATCTCCATTATCGAACGGGCATTCAGCACCGGGTTCGGGAATGAGTAGGAACCAATGCTTATCGAAAGAAAGTACCTCGCCCATGAACCCTTTGATCGTCACTGTTGAACCTTTCAAATCCCAGAATCGATCTGAAGGAGTTGTTTGATCTTCCCCGTCAAAGAATTCCGACCAACCAATTGGGGTTACGCCAGATTGGATCTCTTTCTTAGATACCGTTTGCTCTTTGTCACTTGGCTCAATCATGTCTTCTTCCTTCGTTATCGATTCCGAATCTTCAGTCAGCTTGGAATCTTGACTCACTTTATTTTCAGTCAGTTCCTGTTTCACCACATCTTTCTTTACTAGTTCTGTTGTTGCTTGCTTAGTTACTTGCTTAGATACTTCGTTTGATATTGCTTCATCTACTACTTCGTCTGTAGCTTCATTTGTTACAATATCATTCGGTTTGGTAGTTTCTGTTTTTTCTATAATTTCTTCATCTTTTAATGTTTCTTTGGCTATCACTTGCTCAACTACAGCTTGCTCTTCTACCACTACTTCATCTTCAATCCCTACATCTACTGAAAGTTCTTGAGTAAAAGAAGAAAATGATTGTGCTGTTTCTTCCCCTTTTGCGGACTGACCACAAGCCTGTAGAAATAAAGTAACTAACAACATCATTAAAAGTCCAAATCTCTTCATCTCTGCCTCCTATGCTTTAAACAATGTGAGAGGATTCATCCGATATGTCTTATACGCTGGGCCGATTGAGGCCAGTAAACCAATGGCTATCGTTCCTATAACAATATAAATATGACTAGTCGTCCACAACAATGGATTAATCTGAATTCCTCCATACTCAAATAGCGCTTCTCTCAACACGAACCCACCTATATGTCCCATGATCAGTCCGATAATCAACCCAGTAGTCGTCAAAAGAACTCCTTCACCAATCAAAGTCATCCATACGTACAACTTAGATTTCCCTAGTAACCGAAGTAGACCAACATCCTTCGTTCGTTCATTTACTGCAGCAATTAATGATAATAGTACAGAAATCGCCGCTAATACAATACACAGTCCAGTTACAACACTTACAATTTGTGCACCGCTATCCACTAAATTCACAACATCAGCAACAGCTTTACTAGTATAAACGGCTTGCACCTTATCATATTGATCAAGTTCTGTTTTTAACGATTGTGCTCCAAGAAGTGACTTTGGCTTAACAAGTATGGCCGTTATCTCTTTATGATCATCGGTTGTCTCATGAACCGCCCAAGCATAATCAACAGTTGTAAACAATGCTCGATCATCGGGTGTATTTAATGAAGGAAGAATACCTACTACCGTGTAACCGAAGCTAGCATGACTATCCTCTTCATGGTGTTCCTCACCATGTTCCTCTGTTCCATGTTCTTCATCCTCATGAACCACGCCCTGATCAATAAGACCATGTGAACCAGCAAATGTATCTCCTAAGTGTATTCCTAAAGTTCTAGCCACGTAGGCTCCGACAACCACTTCACCTGTCTGCTTATATAAACCTCCACTATCGAGATTCTGATCACCATATCGTGTGAGGAAATATTCCGCATCGATTCCAACGATAGGATATCCATTATAGTGATCACCTGTCGTCATTGGATATGCTTGCTCTATTTGAGGGTCTTTCTTGACAGTTGCAAGGATAGATTCAGGGATATTACCCGTTGGTGCACCAACATGATAGAACGTATTTAACACCAATTGCGTTTCGCTACCGTCTGCTCCAATCACTACATCAAATGGCCCATATCCCTTCTTTGCGCCTTGTTCCACACTTTCTTGTGATAGACTGAGAAGTACAATAAACGCAACGGTCACAGCGATAGAACATATTGTGAGTAAAGACAGAAACTTACGATGCCATATATTTCGAATCAATAGACGATATATACTCATAACATAACCTTCTCTTTTAAAGGATGAACAAGATTCAATTCATGAATATGCTGACAGCGTGGGAAACGCTTCGCCAAATTTAAATCATGTGTTACAACAATGAGTGTATGCTTATCACTAGCACATAGATCCATTAATAATCCCGTAATTTCATCAGCAGTCTCCCAATCAAGACTACCTGTAGGCTCATCAGCTAACACAAGCAATGGCTGATTAATCAGAGCTCTAACCATTGCAACCCGCTGCTGTTGTCCCCTAGATAGTTGTGAGGGAAGATGATTCATTCGATCTTGTAACCCTACTTTCTCAAACCATTCATCAACCATTAGCCGCAATTCTGTCTTCGATTTCTTAAGAGTTATTACGATCTCCACATTTTGCCTCGCAGTTAAGGATGGAATGAGGTGGAAATCCTGCAGAATATAACCGATTCTAGCTCCTCTGAATTCATCCCTTGCAGCCTCTTTTAACAAATGCAACGGTTGCTGATCAACATACAGTTCAC
This sequence comes from Paenibacillus crassostreae, assembly GCF_001857945.1. Classification (NCBI taxonomy): domain Bacteria; kingdom Bacillati; phylum Bacillota; class Bacilli; order Caryophanales; family Paenibacillaceae; genus Paenibacillus; species Paenibacillus crassostreae. Next base: position 4,439,605 of record NZ_CP017770.1, on the reverse strand, counting down.
CATGATCCGTACTCAAAATACCACTAATGATATGTAACAATGTGCTTTTTCCTGAACCACTAGGGCCGATGATGGCTACTTTTTCTCCCTTAGCAACATGCCATTGAGGAATATTTAGAATGGGTATGTTCTTACCTGACACTTTGAATTGTTTCTTAACGTCATTGATTTGTAGCAAATTCTCATCACTCCTATTACAAAATAAAGAGAAACAGGAGAATAACTTCCCCTGCTCCTTCTCTTCTTTCTATCTGTACTCCAGTCTTATTTCAAAACAAGTCGTTCAGATAATGAATCCCACTTCATGCTTTTTCCAGTGAGTTGATTGAAGGCCGTAAGTGGAAGATAAATTGTACCATTGTCAAGATCCAGCGTAAGCGATAACTTTTTACCGTTCATTTCAATCGAATTTGTCTTTGTATTTATATCGATATTATTCTTATTGAAACCCATCTTAGCGATACCGTTAGTGGAACTGTATGTTCCTCCTAGTGCTTTAACTAATGCCTCAGCAGGATAGAGCACTTCATTCTCACGACTTATTTTAAATTTAGGATATAAATATTTCGATTGTAGTTCAGCAGTCGCCTTTTTCAAATCAACCCCAATAACGGAAGCACTTGCTAAAGCAACCTGAGTATTATCAATTTGGCCTTTCACTTGGCTAGCAATTGGACCATAAGCCCATACACCTACATCAACTGCAGAATGTCCATGTCCAGACCAACCAACTAATAAACGTTTGGATACAACAGCATTATAACCACCTTCACGTTTGTAGGAAGAACCATCACCGTCCATAATGATTTGTGCTTCTTCATCCGTAAGATCAGTGATCCAAGTGTTACCCTGTACTATCTTTTTGATCTCTGCAATCGATTGAGCAGCTTCTAATGCTTTGACTAAACTTTCTGAGGAATTCTTTTGTTGATCCCAAAGATCAATGTTCACTTCATAAATATTATCTCGGGACAATGACAACCCGCCTGTTTCATGATCAGCTGTTACAACAACGGAAGTGTTTCCATCTTTTTTAGCAAAATCAATCGCAACTTTGAAAGCCGCATCGAAGTCTAGCGTTTCTTGAATCATTGTTGGTAAATCATTCGCATGACCTGCATGATCAATTCGTCCACCTTCAATCATGACAGCAAACCCATTCTTATTAGTTGATAATATTTCAAGTGCTTTCGTGGTCATAGCTTCTAGAGATGGCGTATCTTCTGTACGATCAGGGACATAAGATACATGAGAACCTCCGAATAATCCGAGTACTTTCGAGTTTTCCGAAGATAAAGCCTTAAGATCTGCTGCTTTTTGTACTAATTTATAGCCCTTTGCCTGGAAGTCTGGGATGATATTCTTATCTGTCCGTTTACCATTCTCATCCTTAGTGACGAAGAAAGATTGACCTCCTCCTAAGAGTACGTCTACTCCACTAGCCAAATACTGAGAGGCAATTGCGGATTCATTATCCCGACTACGAACATGTGTAGCGTATACAGCAGGTGTTGCATGCGTAATCCGTGCTGTTGTCACTAGACCCGTTGCCTTACCACTTAATTCTGCAGCTTCAATAACGGAAGCGAAAGGTTTCGATACCTCTTCGTTCGACACGCTAATTGCGGCATTATAGGTTTTATTCCCTGTCGCGAAAGCTGTTCCCGCAGATGCTGAGTCTGTTACGATCCCAGAGACGATAACTCCGCCATCATCACCACGGTCCGCATATGTAGTTGCTTGACCCACATAATATGGATCTAGATTCAAAGCCATTTTACCAGTTTCATGTTCTTGATAATAACGTGTTGCAGCCACCTGTGCTGGTCCCATTCCATCACCAATGAGTACGATCAGATTCTTCGATGACTCCTTGGTAGCTGCACTAACGGTTGAGTTGTGATTCTCTAATATAAAAGTACCCGTTGCAACGATGGATAGCGCCAATCCCCCTACAGCTATACGTTTGAATATCTTATTCATTAATTAATCTCCCCTCAAAAATATGTATATGCTAGATTTCCAACCCCAGTTGAACTCGGCTTGATCTTCCATCACTATTGCAATCTTAATAGTTAATTATTATCTTAATGTCAAATGAAATGTATAATTGGGTAAAATTTCTAATAAAAAAAGAGCCTCATACGAGACTCTCATCAATCAAAGAATTTTCACTTATGAATCAATTTCATAATTACGCAAACCTATTTAACGATTACGATAACCTTCCCTCGTGCCGTCGTGAGATGAATCTCATCACCTTCGAATTGTACATTCAATATCTCACATGGATCCTCCAACAAGCTACTCTCCCCAACACGCTCACCTGGTTCACCATATATAGCTGAGATTATCCAATGTGTACCTGGTTCCAAGCTCACTTTTAATGAAGGAATAACGGTTAGAGTGTGTAGAACATTCGTATTCGCATTCGCATATATAAGATCTGTGGTATCGTAACCAAGTATACTAACAATCCTACTACTTCCTTGAGAGCAAGATGCAGTAATCCCAGTGTTCTCATCGTTTACCACTTGAAGGTCCAAGTCACTTCCTAAAGCGAATCCGCCTTCGGCAGCGTCTAATGTTCTCTGCGTGTTAACCTGATGGATTCGAATATGCCAAGGGAGCCCTGCCACAATCCATGTCTGGATCTCCACATCATGCCATGGTTTCCATTTCGAATATAGTACATTATCCTCGATTCTAGACTCTTCGTTCTTTCGTCTGACTCTGAACAAATTATCCCCTTCACTTAGCGCAAGCATCGAATCAAATGCTCCTTGTCCAAGTCCCCATTCTGCGCGAGGTACACTGAATCCAAAAGCATTAGAATAGGCAAACTTTTCATATTTAGCCGAAGTATGTATGTGTTCATTCGAACTTAGATGGCCACTGTTAAAAGCTGTGATATGATCACTCACCTCATTCCGGCAAATGACTAGGTGAGGTGGTAACTGCACGGATAAGGAGTTCAACTTCGGTAAAGGGAGCTCTTCCGTGTGCCAGAACGGATGATCATCCGCTAGTGCCAAAGGAAGAAATGACTTCAATGCCCAATAAGGTGATCCAGGTGAATTATAATTTTCAGCCATGACTAGATTAGGATATGTATACCCGACCGTAAGAACTCCAGCTTCATTGAATATAGGCTTCTGAAACCACCAACGTAAATTTCTTAGAATAAGTCCCTTCATTACACCCAGTGGTATAGTGTCGACTTCTGCGAATACCATAGCACTCCAGAATGCTGAATGCGAGAATCGATATGTCAAGCTTCTTCCATAAGGAATGGTTGAGCCATCCGCTGCGAACCACTGGATGAAACTTTCAGCAAATTCTGTAGCTCTTTGCTTAAATCGAACCGCCCGCTCAGGATCTTCATCCTTCATCAGTTGTGAATATAACAACCCATAATAATGAAATCCGAAAGGAACATAATAGTCGCTATGTGCTCCAATACCATCGCTATACCATCCTTCGGCAAGATAAAACTCATCGATTCGAGTCAGGTTTCGGTTAAGCTGTTCATCATCGTAAGGAAGCCCCATTGTTCTAAATCCCATATTCACTAAGACATGGAAGAATAACCAATTGCAATCATGGCAAGGATGACTATTGATCTGATTCAACCAGTTATATAGGTTAGATCTTTCACGTTCACTTAATGGCTCCCATATTCGATCTGGGATCAGAGCGAGTGCAAATCCGAACACTGCCATCTCTACTAATCGCTGATCATAATCATTCACATTTCCCCAATACTCAGCATGTTCAGGGTCGGTACCGTTCCGAATTCCTAGTAGACAAATCTTCCAGAGTTCGTTATCCCCTCCACCTGCTAGCAAAGGAACCATTCCCCATAGTACTCGTGAGAAACCTTCAAACTCCGCAATTTTCGGATCATAACCAGCACCCGTCACGCCTAAGCTCAAGCGTGCTCTTCCCTCACTATAATATGGCTGAAGTGGATCCACGATTTGTCTTAATGCATCTTGCAAGTCCGCTTGCGTTCGTAGTGGATTGTCACTTATACTATTCGATTTCGTCCCCATCATGTTGCCCTCATCCTCCATTATCACATTAAATTTATGTACTCTCTAAATTCATTGCCAATAAAAGGGGCCTTTACCTTTCAATCGTGCCAATCCTTCCACATAGAAGAAATCACCGTAAATGAGTGGCACATCGATATTGGTTCCCTGAGGATAATTACTCGTTGAATGAAGAATCAATCCTTCCTCATTCATATCATCCCATGTTCCGTAATTCTCGTATAGCGATTTTAGAATCCGAATCGCTGGTTCACGATAGACTGCAGCTTCGATCTCATCTACTTTTTCAGAAAGTAATAGTAAGCCACTAGCAGCACAAGCACCAGCAGATGAATCCCGATATTGGCGTTCATCTAGCGGTGCGCGGAAATCCCAATGAGGTACATGATCCTCAGGCAGACGAGTAAGGAAGAAATGAGCCACACGCTTAGCCGCATGTAAATATTCTATTTTCCCTGTATGATGATAGGCTAAAGTTAATCCGTAGATCGCCCAAGCAGAACCCCGTGACCAAGCCGATTCAGCAGCGTATCCCTGACCTCCAATACCCTCAATGAATTCGCCTGTATGTGGATTGAATCGAACAATATGATAGACTGAGCCATCAGGTCGGATGAATTGTTTCATGACTGTATCCATATGTGCTTCTGCAATATGACCGTAACGAGGATCTCCACTTATCTCTGAAGCCCAGAATAACAAAGGCATATTCATCGCACAATCGATAATGGCATATCCGGCGTTGTCTTCACCTTCATACCACGGATTCCATGCACGAATATAATTACCTTTTATATTAAATCGTGCAGCAAGATAATTAGCCGCTTTGAGTGCTCTAACTTTTGAGCCTTCATTACCTGATAATTTATAAGACGCTACACTGGTCAAAGTCCACATGAATCCCAGATCATGATCCAATCGAACGTAATCATTTAATACCGAATCTAGACGATCCTCACATTGTTCAGCGATCAATCGTAACGATTCGTCGCCACTTTCGTTATATAGTAACCATAACATTCCTGGCCAGAATCCTGCTGTCCACCAGTAAGGCTCAGCCGAATCATAAGCACCGCCTTGACTCGCGTGGGGGAATCCAGAACCAATTCTTACGCTATTATGTTGCGTTTTCTTCAACGCTTTTTCCAAAGCTTCCTCGATCCAATCTTGCTTCATTTCTATATTCACAAGGGTTCACCAACCATTCTGTCATATTATTTATCATTATCCTCGATATTCAACAGGTGTTACACCGGCATGAGTTTTAAATGTCTTAATGAAATAGCTTTGATTATCGTATCCCAACAACTCACAGATACCACCAACTGTATTATTCGTCTGATCCAATAGCTCTTTCGCACGTTCCATCTTTAATCTCGTTACGTATTCGATAAAAGTGAACCCGGATTCTTTCTTAAACAGTCTACTGAAATAGCTAGAATTCATATGAAGATGCTCTGCTACTTCATCCAATGTGATTCTTGCATTCAACCGCAGGGATACATACCTACAAGCTTCCATCACTTCGGCTCGTTTACTAGTACCAACCCCGATCTCCTGCTTCGTAGCAATCGTCTCTAAATGACCAATCAGCCATTGGCGTAACTCCGATAATGTGTCCATATCCACAATTTCTTTATAAAGTGAATCTGCAGAATAAGAAGGTCGTATCGACTGTAACGAGTGAAGCTTTAATTTCAGATCTAGTAATAACTTCAACATCCAATCCTTAACATTCTCAGGTGAATATCTTTCATTATGAATGAGACTAATCCATTGATCTATGACTTCACGGGCTCGATCTTGGTTCTTACTGATAAATACTTCACGTAATTCTGAACTGGCTTTGTCATAATAGGCAAATAGATGAAGCTTCTCTCTTATACTATCTTGAACTTTAACTTGAATCTTGGTCATGTCTCCAGGTTTCAAATAGAATCTTTGTTCATCACTTCCTAGCATTTCATTCATATTCAATTTCAAAATTTCGGGTGTGGCACAACCATTACCAATGATGAATGATAATTGGATACGAAGCACCTTTAAAATCATAGATTGAACCGCTTTCAAACTTATAAGAACTTCATCATAAATATTCGTTTTCAAGCTAGGTTTATACGAGAATAATAGAAACGAATGTTTACCACTATATTTTACATGAAGTACTTTTGTCCTTAAATCTCCTAGTAATTCATTAATAACGTTAATGATCGCAAAATTCAATGTTTGTACTGATTTATAACGATAATTGACCTGTCTATAATCTTCAATATAAGTAATCACAGGTAAACAATGATCTCCTTCAGCGAACAAACCGAATTCTGAAAAATCTCGCTTCCATTCAACTGGCGAAAGAAGCGGTTGATGAATGAAGTTTTTAATGTTTTGTTCTTTACGCAGTTCTCTTGTCTCACTGTACAAATGTTTCATTCGGGATTGTTCCCAACCCGCCTGTGTCTCCTCGTCTATGCTTGCGGTAAATCGACAGAGCAATTGGATCATATCCTCTGGATTCAAGTTATCTTTAAGAAAGTAATCCTGCACATTCAATCGCAACGCCTGCTGAGCATATTGAAAATCACTATGACATGAGAGGATGGCAATCCTTACGTTCGGCTTGATTTCTCGTATGCGAGTAGTCAACTCTAATCCATTCATCTTCGGCATCCCGATGTCCGTGATAATAATATCAGGCATCTCCTGCTGTGCCTGTTCCCATGCACTTAGTCCATTCTCATGAATTCCTATTAGATGAAGCCCTAACTTTCCCCATGTAATCGTTTCAGACAGTAACTCGATGACAGGATAGTCATCATCTACCAACATGACTTTGTACATCTTGTTCCCCTCCTAAATACGGAATGATCAAGATTATATCCGTCCCTACACCTTGTTTACTGTTCACTGTTATATCGAATCCATCTCCGAATAGTATTCTCATACGCTCAACAACATTCTGAAGACCCATACCTGAGAAGGAACCTTGATCCTCTCTTTTGGTTTGTATATCAATTCCGCTGGATACCCACTTAGAAATAATTCGTTGAATAGTTAAGGAATCCATTCCCATTCCATTATCCTGAACACTTAGAATTAGGTTACATTGATATATCTCCGCTGTAATACTGATCGTTCCTGCTCGCTGACTGAGTCCATGAATCATAGCATTCTCCACAATCGGCTGGAGGAAGAGTCTAGGAACTTTAATCATGAATGCTTCAGGTGCTATATCCAATACAAGTGTAACCTCTTCCTTCTGCCTCATATTCATTAATCTTAAATAATGAGTGACCAACTCGATCTCTTCATGCAGATGAATCTCATCCTCTTCGCGGCTAATCGTCATGCGGAGAAGCGTTGATAATGAAGTAATCATTAATGCACTTTCGGGATCACCACGTTTCAACACCTTCATACGAATCGAATTGAGAACATTAAATAGAAAATGAGGGTTAATCTGAGCCTGAAGCATTCTCAGTTCAGCTTTTCTTTTCCTTCTTTGGGTAACTGATACCTCAGCAATCATTTCTTTCACACGATCTAGCATCTGATCGAACATGATTCCTAGGTGACCGATCTCATCATTGCCACGTACACCTGATCTTAATTGCAAATTCCCTCGCTGTACCGCTGAAGTTACTTTACCTAAAGTAACTAACGGTTGCGTGAATGTTCTTACTAAGTAAATCAACAATATTAAGAAAATAACAAATGAGGAAATCTGAAAAATAAATACGCGATTAAAAATAGAACTAATATTGACGATAGCTTCATTATAAGGTTGCATCAATACAAGAAACCAACCAGCGTATGGGATCTGTTGCTGTGATAACAGAAAATGACCTTCTTTTAGATTGAGGATGGATGATGACTTTTGCTCAATAGATGGATCTAGATAATTAAACTTTGTACCAATATCCTTATGATCCTGTTTCGAAATAATATGACCGGTATGATCTATGAGTTGAATTTCACTTCCTGCAGATAAATTACCCAGAATCGAACTGATCTGATCTTCCATAACCGTCACTACCACATACCCATAGATTTCAGAATTAGCCAATCTTAACGTACGTGCTACGGATATCTGATAGGGATGATCGAACGCATCATACTGAAATGCAGTCGGTTCAACACCAACCCAATATGATTGTAGACCTTCCAACTCCTGTAGATTCTTGAACCATGGTTCTTTTAGTAAATCCCGTGGGTTGTAATCGCTTACAGAATAATTCATATAGTACATCCCGTTCGTCAATAATACCGTCACATAACTTTTAACACCAACTACAGTCAAGCTATCCAATTGCTCCAAGATTCGATTCGAATCCATAAATTTCATATATGGACTTCCAACTACATGACCTGAAGAGACTTGCTTGAAATATGTAGTCATACCGGAATTCACTTGAATATAGTTCATCGTACTCAACATATTATTGAACAGATTACTTACAGAATTGTTCACTAATTCTAACGAATCTTCCGCATTAGATAGAGCTTGCTGCTTCACAGCTTCCTGCGTTAAGGAATTATAGATGAATAATGTGAGTACTGCGGGAACGACAATACAGGTAATAGAAGCAATAATTAGCTTGTGACGAATAGATCTAGGAATCCATATTTTCAACCAGTGTAACATAATGCATCCTCTCCTAACACAAGCAAGCAGAAATGGCTATGCCGTCCTTTTTCAAGGACGGTATGTGTACATTATAACAAATTATTTTTTATTTGATTCAATAATTTGGTTTACACGTTCTTGCGAGTTCTTTACAGTGGTATCAATATCTTGGGTGCCAAGTATAAGTTTTTCATATTCATCATTCACAGCTTTGTATACTTCATTCTGATATGAAGATGGTGGAACGATTGCGGATGCTTTTGAAACAATTAATGTATCCACTAAAGATTTCTTATCCACTTTCTCTGGGTTCTTCGTACCTGATAGAATCGTGTCGATAATTTCTTCAACCTGTTCACTCTTCACTTGGCTCCATGCTGGTATATTCTTACCTTGAACAAGCTGCCCTTCTGTTGTATACCAACGAATGAATTTATAGGATTCTTCTTTATGTTTAGAATTTGCCCCCACGGCAACATAATCCGTTGTAACTGGTGTAAGTCCTGTCGGATCTTCTGAATTATTCTTAGGGAATGGAGCAACTGCTATATTGAAGTTAAGTGGTACCTTTTCTGTTCCACCAATTTCTGTGTTCATCCAACTTCCAATGGTTAACATACTAGCAGATTCATTGAAGAACTGTGTCCGGTAAGCTAATTTCTGTGAGATCATATCCGAATATGGAACAGAAGACTGGTCTTCCATCTCCATTCTTACTCTCAGTTCAAGTGTTTCTTTAAATGTTGGATTATCTAGATTAGAGGAACCATCTGCTTTAAGAAAATCTGCATCTTGTGGCTGATTCTCCATCTTTAACTTCAAGAACTCCATCCAACCCCCTGCCTGTGGACCATGGAAATAGGTACCATAACGTTTCGTAGCACCTTCCCCCTTCGTCAACTTCTTCGCGTAATCCGCATATTCATCCCAAGTCCAATCAGTAGGAACAGCTAGTCCTGCTTCATCTAGATGATTCTTGTTCAATAGGACATACCATGGATTGAACTTACCTGGTAGAGCATACACCTTACCATCTAGACGTGTATCTACTTTATAATCTTCTTCCACCTTATAACCATCTTTAGTAATATAATCGTCCAATGGTTCTGCCATCCCGAGTGCGACACGTTGAGCATACCCAGCTGGATCACTGAACATGAGTACATCTATTTCTGCACCTGATGCAGCCTCAAGATCTAACTTCTTAAATGCTTCTTGAGTGTCCCCTTTGTCACTAAGCTGAATGAGTTCAATCGTTACTCCAGGAGTGGCATCTTCGTATGCTTTCAACGTATTACTCCAGTTATAAGCCTCCTCAGTTCCATAAGTATACAATCGAAGATTTACGTTTTCTGCCGTTTCATTTGATGTAGTTGGGGTGTTAGTTTCAGGCGCTACAGCTTCCTTATTACCATTATTTGACCCACCACAGGCCGACAACAAACTTATCATCAGAACACTGGTGATTGCGCCAGTCAACAATCTTCTCTTCTTCATACAATAACCCTCCCTGGTATGTTGAATGTATACTCCTCCATTATATAGAGCGCTTTCACAATACTGATGAAACAATATTTACTTATCTTGAATTATTTTTACTATTTGAATCAATTTCATAATCACGCAAACTGATATAGATATTACTATATATAGACAGGATTAGTTATCCTGATCAATTGCATAAGCGATTATGAAATTGATTCTCATTATAATAATTACCCTTTTACTCCACCTAGTGCAATACCTTCAATAACACTTTTCTGTCCAATAACAAACACGATAACAAGTGGAAGTATTGCGGAGACAGCCCCCGCCATTATAAGAGAATAGAACTCCCCACTCATCGATGTGAATTTCTGTAGTGCTAACGGTAAGGTGTATAGATGATCACTTCTGAGGAATATCAATGGATTCTGATAGTCATTCCAAGTCCAGATAAATCTGAGGATAGCATAGGTAGCTACCGCAGGCTTAACTAGTGGTAATCCGATAGAGTAAAAGATACGAAAATGCCCAGCGCCATCTATTTTGGCAGATTCAATAAATTCTTGATGTATACCCATGAAGAACTGTCTTAACATGAATGTCCCTAGCACACTAAAGCTACCTATCACGATCAGACCGAAATGACTATCGAACAATCCAATATTGCGATATAGAATAAACTGTGGGACCAGAATAGCCTGACTTGGGATCATATATGTTATCAGTACGATCATAAACAACCATTGACTCGCAGCGAATTTAACTTTTGAGAACCCATAAGCCGCCAAACTTGATACAAGGCATGAGGTCATTGTCGTAATGATACTTACCTTAATTGAATTCCAATAATATAGATAAAATGGATAATCACCAAACCATACCTCTTTGTAGTTAGCAACAGTATTCCATGTCTGTGGAATCCATTGGATGGGATAGGTGAATACATCAGTTTCCATTTTGAAAGACGTCATAAGCATCCATATGAAAGGTAATAGAAATAAGATACTAATCACAAACATGAACCCTGTAATCACCGCTTTACGCCAGCTTATTCCTGAAATTGTATCCATACTCTTCTCTCCTTCCTCATGATCTGTTAATAGTTGACCCATTTCTTCTGAGCTAACCATTGGAATAATGTAATGAGCATAACGAATCCGAATAGGACAGAAGCAATAGACGATGCATAACCAATCTTTAGGTTTACAAAAGCAGTATCATATAAATACCACACCATCATTGTCGTCGAGCCGATCGGTCCACCCTGCGTCATTACGGCAATGAGATCAAATACTTTAAACGTTGATATAATTCCTGTCACCATCAGGAAGAAAGACGTCGGTGATAACAAGGGGAATGTAATTCGTGTAAACTTCGTCCATCCGCTCGCGCCATCAATTTCAGCTGCTTCATAGAGATCTTTTGGTATAGACTGCAGACCCGCAATGTATATGATTAGATTGAAGCCGATCGATATCCAGATCGAGATCATCATGATGGAGATCAGGGCAAAGTTAGGATCTGCGATCCATTTCGGTGGATTAGCAATCCCTATGGATTTAAGTATCTCGTTAATAGGACCATATGAAGGCTGGAACAATACCTGCCATACGACACCAACCGCCACAACCATGGATATATAAGGCATAAAGTAAGCCACTTTGAAATACGACTTAAAATACACATGTTTATCAATTAAGATAGCAAGTAGCATTGAAATGATCATATATATCGGTACGGTTAGTAGAAATAGAAGCGTATTACGAACAGATTTAATAAATAGAGGATCATTTAACAGCTTCTTGAAGTTCTCTATACCAACCCACTTCATCCCATCCCATCCCTGAACAAAGTTCCAATCGGCGAATCCCAGAATTATCGTAGCTATGATCGGCAACAGAACAAGTACAGATACTCCAATTAACATCGGACTCACGAAAAGAAATCCTGCCAATGTCTCGCCCCGTTGGAGAGAATGTCGTTTGCGTGCCATGTCAATCACCTCATTTTTCTCGAATTAGTAACGTATAATATTCAATTTCATAATCACCTATACAGCTTTGCGTAATTATGAAATTGATTCATTATATATTTATTATAAAAAAAATACCGTCAACGTAATGACGGTATTTTGATCTTATTGACGCTAATTTTTACTTATTGTATTGACTCAGTGCCATATCATATTGTTTCGTAATCTTCATCTCGTTATAAGAGAATTCCATCTCGGTAATGTGTACTACATTATTAACTTCATCTATGATTTCTTCTGTCTCTTTTACGAGAACAGGCACTTCATCAATATATTTATAAATATCCTCGTAATTCGTTGTGGCATTCTCTCTAACCGTGGATTGTATCCATTCATTCTTAGCATCGAACACCGGTGAAGTAATCATTTCTAGATTCCCATTCGCTACATATTTAGATGACACCTCATCCCACAACCAATAATAATATGGTATATTAGGCCCGGCTGGCTGCGATCGCTGAATTCGAATATCCTTGTATCCGTCGAAATCCATATCTTCTACAATAAAACCTAAATTTTCTTGATCTGATGTATCCGTGTCTTCGAAGTGAAGCTCTTGCTCCGCTTCAGATTGATAGATTACGATTTTGTTAGCAGATGATGTGTATTCGTTTTCATTTCCATATATCTTAAATAACATCTCCGTCAATGTCGGATGTATGGTATCTTTTATACTAATAATTAGACCTGGCTCATCTAATGTCTCAACTTCATCTCCATCTATCGTTTGATTAAGATCACTGCTATTGGCATTTTGAACTTTCGAGCAAGAAGTAACCAGAAGCATTCCTACTATTAATAACAAAAAATAAGAATAATATTTCTTCCCCATCATATTTTCCCCCATTAAAGAAATACTAAAAAGCCCTTTCCCTTTCCGTATGTACGAACATTAGTGTTACAGAAAAAGGCTTTTCTCCATTACTATGTATATTGTTTATTCAATAAAAAAATCTTGTTCCGGTCGTAATGTGGCTCTGATTTGCTTCAAATTCAGTTCCATTTGCAATACGATATCCTCAATTTGTGCTGGATCAATGGTTGGCTTCATAGAGACATCATGCTTCACTCCTGCCTTGATATCACGAAGAACGATCTGCTGCTCCTGCCATTTATCCATTAGATCAGCTATTGTCGCATAGAAACGTTCATAATCTTTAATAACCTCATCCAGAAAAGAATCTACCTCATCTGGGTCATATCCTCTGAGCTTATTACTAAATGCTTTCTCGTGGATCGTTAAAGCATCTAAATGAATCCCCAATTGAGCGAATAATTTTTTTTGTTTATCTAAACGTCGTTGCATATGTACATCTAGTTCCAATTCCATTCCTATTCCCCCTATGATTTACTGTCTATGTTGTGAAAGACTATTTCATTATATTCTTATGTCATTAAATTATATCTCATTTTACTTCAAAAGTAGAAACACCTGTTTCTTTTTTGTGAGAATGTCCAATTTCCATTGTTCTTATCACTGAAATTTCACGATTTAATAATTATCGTTCACTGCTTTGTTTAAAATACCAAGACAACGATCAAGATCTCCCTTAATTTGCTTCTTATATAATTCAGCCTTCTCAGACCCTTCATCCGTAAAGTGATATAAGACAATCTCCTGGAAATCTACTTTAGGATCATTCCCCTTCAGATGCTTCGTCCGGTATAATACCCCTTCTTGCACCAATTCATGAAGCGCACGATAAATTTCACTCTGTGGAGGCGAATAACCGAAACTGCTGAAATCTTTCCGAAGTTCTTCCAACATCTGATAACCATACCCTCTTTGTTGTTCCACCATCGTAATTAAGTAAACTTTGATAAATGCACGTTGAGCAATCATGAACCCCATGGGTGTAACCTCCTTCAATGTAAAATATCTTCGTATGGTAAACCGATACGTTTACGGATTGTCCTTACAACTTCATTATAACTAACTATTTCCAATATTGCACAGCATGTATTTTTCATATATTACTTAAGGAGTCCTTTGATACATTTTTGTGATGTAATTAAAAATTGCATAGTTTGATTATGCATGAATGAACTAGGTGTATTTTTTGACCTTACTATTGTGAATTTTTCATATGTTGAAATTATCATTATAAAGGGCAATTAGTGCTCGATACTTTTAAGGAAAAGAAAAAAACTGAAGGCTTTATGCCCTCAGTTCGTATGGTTATTTCGTTATTTCGTCATCATAGCAAGTTTCATCGTTAGCCTAATTGGGAGCGACGCATTTGCCAGCTGGTTTACATCTCCTACAAAATATAAATCTTTAAAAGGATAGTAAAACGCAAACGAACCTGATGATCCAGAATGGCCCATTAGCTCACCTTTCCCCGTATACATCGTGATCAACTGACTTAAAGGTATTCTCATATAGCCACTACCATAGTAAATGGGTCCCATCGATGCTTGAAGCTTATTATGTAATGGTAGCTTATCTAATATATCTTTACTAAACAGTTTCCCGCCGAAGAAAGCTTTAATGAATATCATTAATTCACGAGCGGTAGTGATACATCCTCCACTAGCACCACTACTCATAATAAATTTGGGGCGATGGATTATTTTATTTCGGTGATAGACATTCGGCACGAAATCTTCTTCGTTTTCAGGGAGATATGTGTTCGACAGCGATAGTGGTTCAAATATAAATTGCTTATAGGCTTCTGCTAATGTTGAACTGTTTACTTTTGTTATGATTTCACCAAGCATGTCAAAATTTATATCTGAATAGTAAGCTTTTTTCGTGGTGCGAGGTAGGAAATGAGGTTTTAACTTCTTTACCCATGCCACCGACTCATCAAAGTTAATGTAGAAATCCTCATCAACGACACGGTTCTTCGCACTAGCTTTTCCTTCTTCAAATACATCTGGTAATCCACTGGTCTGGAATAGCAACTCAGATAGAGTTAGATCATAAGAATTTTCCTGACCACGATAGACATGAAGTCCACTTAACATAGTACGGTCGAAATACTTTGTGACCTGATCATCAAGTGACAACTTCCCCTGCTCTTGTAAGGCGAATATACAGGTTGTAGTAAATAGCTTAGTGATACTTGCTAAGATCATTGGTGAGTCTACTTCCATACCACCGTAACCTTTGTTAAATGAGAAGTCACCACTGGTGTTCTCGACTAATAGAACAGCCTGATGGATTTGCTTAGAGTTAGTGGCTTGATTAAAAATCTTATCTAACTTATTCAATCTATTGGTCGCCATAGATTCTCCTTTCATTAACATAATCTAATATTAATCATAGTTACATATTCTCAGTAAATCAATGCCTCCAATAGCAATAATTGCAAAAAGAACATCTAAATCCGGCCATTTTCCGCTTTGGACACTTTTAATTGCTATATGCAATTATATTCCCTCCAATGTTTCTCATTCACTAATAAATGTACTTTATGCAACTACTGGAGAACCCTTCTGCACAAAGACAGATCCTAAGTCCACAAACAAAACCACAACCTCGTCATAAATATACGAAGGTTGTGGTTTATTGTTGTTGAGACTTGATCAATGACTGAAGAATGCAAGTTGAATGAAAAACAACACGGCAAACAAATAAAAGATTGGATGAACATCCCGCCATTTACCGCGAAGAGCTTTTAAGATCGGATAGACAATGAAACCGACGCCAATCCCTGTAGCAATGCTATAGCTCAAAGGCATGAGCAGAATAATCAGAAATGCGGGAAAAGCAACTTCAAAGTCATGCCATTCGATTTTCTGCACCGAACCGATCATGAGGAATCCGACAATGATTAACGATGGGGCTGTAATAGCTGGTATAGCCGACAGTACCGAGATGATTGGTGAGAAGAACAAGGTAAGCCCAAGCAGCAAACTAACCGTTACAGCTGTTAATCCTGTTCTACCACCTGCTGCAACACCTGCGCTTGATTCGGCATAAGCCGATGTTGGGCTTGTACCCAGCATCGCACCTGCTGTCGTACCAACCGCATCTGCAAGAAGTGCGCCACGCGAACGAGGGAACTTTCCGTCTTTCATGAGTCCTGCTTGTTCCGCAACACCAAGCATCGTTCCCGTTGTATCAAATAATGTAATTAATAAAAAGGTATAAATAACTGAATAAAGCCCGTTCGAAAATACACCCTTTATATCCATATGAAATGCGGTCGAAGAAAGCCCATTAGGTAGCGCTATAAGTTGTTGTGGTATTTCAAGCAAGCCCATGAACCACGCAATGACCCCCGTGATCAGCATCCCAATGAATAAAAAGCCCTTTACTTGATAGGACATAAGTACGATCGTAATAATGAACCCGATAATCGTCAGCAGTGTCATAGGACTCGTTAAATCACCTAGCGTTAGCAAAGTTGATGGAGAATCCACGACGATTCCTGCTTTTTGTAATCCGATAAAGGCAATGAACAATCCAATACCTACAGTAATAGCATGTTTCAGACTGGCGGGGATCGCATCCAATAGCATATAGCGGAACGAAGTCAGCGATAACAATACGAAGATGACTCCTGCGATAAAGACAGCCCCAAGCGCCGTCTGCCAAGACACGCCACCTCCCACAACACTAAAAGCAAAATAAGCATTGAGCCCCATTCCAGGAGCTATTACGATTGGATAATTGGCACCAAGCCCAATAATCAATGTGCCAATTATACTAGCTAATACAGTAGCTACGAACACGCCGTGAAAATCCATACCCGCTTCGCTAAGAATACCTGGGTTTACGATAACAATATACACCATCGTAAAAAATGTTGTAATACCTGCTAGAACCTCCGTAGTGATCGAGGTTCCTCGCTCTTTTAATTCGAACCATTTCTCCATGTCTACCGATTCCTCCAAAAAAGTAAAATAAAAAATCCTAACTATAGTATAGGATACGTTAAAACGCACGTATCCTATACTCGTAGTTAGGATTTTTGGTTCCTAGTAGAGACCCTCAAACCATATTATTGAGGATATACGAGTTGGTTGCTTCCATAGATTAATAGATTTAAGAACACATGTCAATCAATTATCGTTAATTTTGACGTTTTTTCCGAACGATTATATTATTTATGATTGTTATTATTCGTCTATATATATCAATCATTCGAATTAGCGACCGCAGTCTAAGCCTTTCTCGAACGCATCAAAAAAACCAGTCCGTATGCAGTCCGGTTTTCATTGTTAAATACATATGCTTGATCAACTGTTCTATCATTGTCTCGATTTCATTTGGGGTAATCTCCATCCAGATTATTTTGTTCTCTAATACTGCTGGAAACCTAAGAGCTCAGCATCATGTATTGCTCATATAATTGCTCGAAAGTACCGTATCGTTCGACTTCCCTTCCTACCCTATTGTATTCTTCCAAATATTCATCCATAGCCAGCAGAAACTTTTCTTTAAATAAATGAAGATGATCTGCGTCAAAATACTGCATTAAATCAACCTTTTTTGTCCCTATCATTCGTGTCATTTCGTCAAAATAATTTTGTGCGCTCATGGCTACATGATATACATAAGATTTATCATTTAATTCCACACTGATGATAACCTTATTGCGTACGTTACACCATAATTCCTCATAAGTGCCACGGAGATTATCATAGGTCGGCACAGGTTGTTCTGCAAATTGCTTATCCATTTTATCATAAAGGTCAACCATGCTTTTTAGGAGAGCATATGATGTATTTCTAATTTCTTCGATTGTCTTAGCTTCGATCACAGCCATATATATACTTTCAAAACAATCAGGTTTATACGTATATGTACATATTTCCTCAAAATATCTCTTAACACCCCGTTTAAAATAGGTATTATTCAAATGCGTCAGCGCGTTTAATAGATTGTATACAACTTCAGATGAGGCATACCTTATTGTTCCTAGATCATCAGAAAGTAATGTATTTGTATATTCCTGTTTTGCTGTAGCTATACACTTGTTCGCTCTACTTATGCATTCGCTCCCTATAGGTTTTGCCAATGCATCGAGTGCTCTCTGTTTATATTCATTAAACCTTTCCAAATCTTCAGGGCTTGCACAATATAATATCTGTAAATCTATTAGACACGAAACCATTTCACTCTCAAGCTTCGCTTGATCCTCTATTCTTGTACTCCAAGGAGTACAATATATATCGTATCCGACATCCTCTAGGATAAAACACGAAGATATGCCCCAACCACGGTCAGTATTATTAATGATAATTAGATCAAGGTCGCTTTTTTCATGGAAATCTCCCGTACTAAAAGAACCTGTAAGCCCAATGATTGCAATATCATCAGGAAAATCCCTCTTAGCACGTTCAATAACCATACGAATAAGGTTTTCGTTTTTATTTATGATTTTTTGTCTATTCACATCATCCATATTCATCTTCCTCTCTATCATATACCGTTTTGATTTTATTATATAAGTATCAAGATTGAATAGATATTCCGACTTTAACTATATTCATTCTATACCACATAAATAAGACGTACAGGAGTTTTCCTGGCGTCTTATTTTCATTCAAATTGACATTCGAATTTAATTGTCGTAGAATAAATCCCAGTCACTCAAAGTACTTTGATTAAAGTACTATAAAAAAAGCGTCTTACAGAAAGGAATTTTACAGTGAAATTTACACAATTTTTGAAATCCAAAGGGGCGATTGCTTCTATCTTTATGGGGGTGTTCTATGCCGTTGCGATGCTTGGTATTTTCTTACCAGGATATACAGCACTTCCAGGGAACATGGATGATTTAAAAGTCGCTATCGTTAATGATGATGCAGGTGAATATGGAGCTCAAATTTCGAGTCAATTTACAGAGAGCTTACCATTCAAAACGATAAAAACCGATGTTTCGAATAAAGAAGCGATGGATGAATTAGAGCATAATGAGTTAGCTTTAGTTGTTCATATTCCAGAAGAATTCTCCGCCAATGTTCAAAGTGGCGATGTATCCGCGAGTATTGATTTCACAGTCAATGAAGCTTCTGCCACCATGGTATCTTCAGCGATGTCTTCCGTTGTAGGGGAAATTAATAAACAATTAAGCGCAAGCTTCTCTCAACAAACCGCACAAGGTGTGTTAATGAACTTTAACGTACCAGAAGAACAAGCAACAGCAATTGCTGCACAAATTGAAAACAGTTATGTTGGGAATTATGTGGTCATCAATGATGTTCCAGATGGCATGCACAACAACATGTTACCCATGTTCTTAAGCATGGCTAGTTATACTGGTGCAATGATTGCTGCAATGCAATTAGTTAGTTCATTTAAAGCAAACCGTGGGAAAGCAAGTAAGACGAAATTATTTATTTTCGTACAATTAACAGCTCTTGTAATCGCAGTAATATCAACTGTCGCTGCTTTAGCCATTTCATTCTCTATTGCAGATGTAGAGCTATCATTACTTTTACCAGTCGCTGCTCAGCAAATTCTAATGTATATGGCAGCATTTAACGTGTGTGCAATTATGATCTTCTTATTTGGTGAAGGCGGTATGATTTTAAATCTACCAATCCTTTTAATGCAGACGATCGCCAATGGTGCTACCATGCCTCGTGATATGATGTATACACCATACGATTGGTTCGGCCGTATCACA
Organism: Paenibacillus crassostreae; assembly: GCF_001857945.1. Lineage (NCBI taxonomy): Bacteria > Bacillati > Bacillota > Bacilli > Caryophanales > Paenibacillaceae > Paenibacillus > Paenibacillus crassostreae. The sequence continues at coordinate 4,419,823 of NZ_CP017770.1, read as the reverse complement.
CCAATGTATTATTCAGTACAAGCTTATTTCGCACAAATGTTTGGTTCTATTAGCCCAGCTCCATACTTATGGGGATTAATAGTCGTATTTATCGGTGCTATGTTGATTAACATTGTAATCGTCCGGTTTGTTCATAAACCAATACCTATGACTGAAGAAACTGTTCAGACCGTTGAGGTTAAAAACATAGCTGAAATAACTGCCTAGGTTTGGTAAGATGTAGTTTAGCCAACGATTAGGAGTGGGTTCAAAGATGTCAATTCAAATTTATATTTTAAGTAAGTTAATGGATGAAAATAATTATCCGTATAAATTAAAAAAAGAACTATCCTACCCTATTCCCTTTGATCAAATGATTAACCTATCTGAAAGCAAACTTTATTATCACTTTGATTCTCTCTCGAAACAAGGCTTAATTGAACAAATAGAGATTATCAAAGAAGAACATCGCCCAGACAAGCAGGTATTTTCCATTACTGATAAAGGACGTAAGCAGCTCCCACTCAAAATTTATCAGTTAATAGAAAATGCAGAATCCATTTCAGAAATGATTGTCGGTCTTGTGAATCTTCGTTTTGTAGAGACTGACAAAGTGATTCCGATTATCGAGAGGAAAATTGAACAGTCACTGATAAAAAAAGACCATTTAAATCAAATTTATCATCGAATAGATGTAAATGGTTCCACTCGTGAAGTCGTAGATTTCATGGAAAGCTACTACGTATCTCAATTAGAGCAATCTATTCACTGGTGGGAAGTTCTTTTAGAAAAGTTAAAAACAAAAGTCATGTAAAAAGAGAATGCCCTGGATGATGATCATCCAGGGCATTCTTCTTGTTTCGATTTCATTTGGTGTAATTGTCATCCAGATTCTATTATTTTCTATTACACCAAAGGCATATTCCACAACCTCACCAATTGTACTGAAATATGATCTGATGCGGAACCGCTTGAAACTAAATGTTAATATTCCCCTCTGACTCAGCGACCGCTTTTACCTTCTCCAAAAACTGAACAACAACCTTATCGCTAGCAAATATTAGGAACATCTTCATATACCATTTCAATGGATTATTGGTTACGGTATATCTTAACTGGGTTTTCTTATCATTCACGCGATGCAATTCATACAACCCAGTGATCTCAAATAAGTTCGCCAATGTAAATCCGATCTTTAGTCTCTTATCATCCGGAGTATTTGAATACTCTAACGTATGGACATCGTATTCCTCAATACGTTTGCCTTCTTTGTAATGTTGACGGTAGACACTGCCGATGCCTTCTTCAGTAATCTTGATTGGATCATTCTTCACCACTTGTGGCATAATCTTCTGCATATCTTCTAACGAGCCGTTCAAATATGACCATACATGCTCAATTCCAGTGTTTATCTCAATTTCTTTTGACCATTGCTTCAATATGATAACCCCCAAATGATTATTCTTGATTGCCTTAATTCATATTAACATTTAACGAGTATCTAGTCTCACATATCCCACTTCCTCAAGAATTCCACCCTATACAACAAATATTTTTTTGATCGACATGTAAAAACGAGACTTAAGAACTATATTAGTAGGTATATAGAATTGTAATAATAAATGAAAATATACCTACTTCCGTCCCTAAATCTGTTATAATATGATATATTCATGTAGGATTTTATACATATGGAAACGAGTATACCCTTTATACTATAAGTTTGAGTGGATTTCCTGTTTTGATGTAACTATATTAACGGAATGAATCACTCCGAAATATATAATCTTTATTTAAATTGCGTAGGCGATTATGAAATTGATTCTAGTTCGTTCTATTTATGTTATCCTATTAGATATTATGTCAGTAAAGTAGGGAGAGTAGATCACAACATGGCAAAACCTAAAAACCTTTATCTGCATATCGGACTTACTTTGCTTGTTTTTGGCATAGTAATGTTGACATATCTATACCCTATTCCATTAATATACGGTTATAACATTCAATTATCCAGTTTATTCCTCATTCTAGCCATTTCACTACTAGGTCGAAAGACTTCAATTATAATAGCCTTACTAGTCTGCCTAATTCAATGGCAAGTATTTGGTCAGTCATTAATCGTATGGCTTACCTTTGGCGAGATTATATTTCTTACACTTTTTAAAACGAACCGCGTTAAATATATCGCGATTGACGCTGCCTTCTGGTTATTCTTTGGCTCCCCTGCAATCTTACTATTGATTTATTTACAAACAAGCCATTTGGATACAAACTCGATTTTGTTGATCTTAGTCCTTTTTCTCAATGGTCTGAGCAATGCGCTTATTGCTGAACTTATTCTCGCCTATACATCTATTAGAAACCTTATCAATGGACAGAAGAAGAAAGCCATCACTTTTCGGCAAATTCTTTTTCACTTAGGAATTACTGCTGTCATTATCCCATTTGTTTTCTTCGCGATCATTATTGGATGGTATCAAAGTGATTTGATTACGGTGTTTGTCAAGATAGTTGTCGCATATAGCTCTTTTCCTAGATTAGATATTGTTCATCTTTCCTACCGCGCTTCGCTTGCTCTCCTGTAGAGGACAACTAGCAGTTATGATGTATACATAGGTATTTGACGTGACTTATTTGATCGTCATTTCTTTCAACTCTGCCGAATTTAAAATACGTGCAGTAAAAGAGAATCTTATAGTTGAAGGTCCTTCTCAAATCTTTACCGAAAATGATTTTTCATTTATAGTATTTTCTATTGGGTTTTACGGTGGGATTTAAATCGCTTTTTTTATTCTCTAATAAGCAATCTGTAGTTTTTTAAAAAGACTTTACCATACACGTGAGTGCGTTTTTTTCTTTTATTGTAATTAACTTTTTGCGTTTGAATCCGTCAAAGGCTCAATATTAAACTGATAATCAATCTTAATGTCCATCTTCTCGAAAAGTTCAATCCATTTTTTTTCATCCATTGGTTTTGAGAATGGTTTTAATGTATGAATGCCTAGCTGTAATGGATCCACATTCAATTCTTGCATCTTTTTTACTAGTTCTTGTGTTTGTTTTTCAAGATTGGATTGGATATCTTTTTTCAAATCTTCTAAATCCTTTGGGTCAAATAATTGCTTTTCTCCCCGGTATTCTTCAATTCTTGAGTCTATATTCACTGTATAGGTCATTGTAGACAAGCTTTTATTGATATCCACTTTCGTTTTAGACCTAACATGACCTAGAACAACTTCTAATTCTGGGATCGGTAAAACTGCTAAGTAGTGATCGTTGTTTAACAGCTGGAAGATACGATCATCAAAAGTTGTTATTATTTCAACTAGTTTATCATTTTGAAACAGGGCTGTACCTTCATAGCTGATAGCGTCATTTTCTATTTTGAATACAGGTAAGAAAGGATCTGAATAAGGAGTATATAACAAATTTTTAAATTCATGTAGATTAACGACACTTAATTCTCCCTGATTTTTTTCCTCATAGTGCTTCAGCATTCGGTAAAAAGAGTAATCAAGATTTTCTTGTTTGTCCAATTGATTTTCCAAGTATTCTTCAAAATTTCCTTTTACGATAACTAAATAGATTCTCAAAGAAATATCCGGATCAGTCAATAACACATTAATAATGGACATAATCCCCTCTTTTCCGAGGTCTTCATTAATTATCAGCATTCGCATTTGCCCAGATTTCATTTCGTGGTAGAAGTTTAAATTAAAATTCCTTAATCCCTCCTTTATGAAGCTTACTTCTTGCGTCATTACACTCTTTTTTTCTTTGCTTAGAGGAGGCAAAATCGTACTGATTTTTATTTTACCTTCATTCCCTTTACTAAGTGATAAAAATGTGACTGGAGCAAGCTCTTCAATAATGTTATTTTCAGTAAAAGGGGCACATCCAGTTAACCATAATGCCATAAATATGATTGACAATTTTTTAGCCATCTTCTTTCGTAGTCTCATGTTTATTAACCCCCTTTATCTTCATCACTACGATAATAATAATTGGAACCACTAAGTAACTTAAGCTTCCTGCTAAAATTTGAAGATTAAGTAAAATAACCTGCTTTTCATCTGACTTCCAAATCCATTCATTCACAAGAATCATTCCAATTAAAATAATGAATACACTGAATAAAAAGCCTACTCGACTGGGTGGTCTCTCCATTTTCCCATTAGCTATTTTAGATGCTCCATAAAACAACAGTAGAAAAATTGAAACCGCAAAGACGATGTTAAATAATTCCAAAGAAAGCATGACCATATCAATACGTTCAATTACTGGATTTTGAAAATAACGGGCCATAGTGACAATTGGAAATTGACTTTTGCTTAAATAATTGGAACCGAAATAGAATAAGGACGCCATATATAAGGATACATACTCTATAACGGTTAGAGCATTGCCATAAGACAAATAGCGAAATGTCTTATTATTTGTTTTAAACCACGGTCCCAAAAATACCAGAAATTCAGGCCCTGAAAATGAAGATAAAATTAAAAATATTCCTTTCCAGAAATTACCACTTAATTCCATTGGAATAATCGGATATAAATCACTGAGTTGAGCTATTGGAGGAAAGAAGAAAAAAGCAAAGAATAAGAACATCCAAAATGTACACAAAAATGAAATCACGACAAAACGTATAGTTTTTTCAACGCCCTTCCATGCTACATACAAACAAGACAACAGAATAAAAAAGATAAGCCAATTTGAATCTGTAGCTGGAAACATAAATATTTGAACCATTTCCGAGAATCCTAACATAATCACGAAAAGTTTAAGCAGGATAAAGAACAACCCGATGAATGAGAGGAGACGTACAAGTTTTTTTCCGAATAATTGGACAAATCCGTTGTATCCTTCGCTAGAAAACCGGGTTAAAAACCATTTGGATAAAAGAAGAATGTTTAGTTGAGACAATATGCCGACCGCTATAATCACCCAAATCATATATGAATGGATCAAAAACCTTGGCATAATCAAAAAAAAGTAAAGCATTTGGAGGCGATTTACCATCAACATGACATAGAACCCATTATAGGTTTCATTCTTATTAAATAATTGAAGGGCTTCCATCAGTTCATCTCCTAGTTTGATATCTCTTCATCTTCAGCGGTTTAAGATGTTCTGGACGCTCCTTCATTTTGACTAAAGGCCCTCGAATGAATAGGTCAAGCCAATCTTTTCCGTAGAAAGGGGCAACAGGGGATAAATATGGCTGCTTGAGTGAAGACAAGCCATTAAGGTGGGCTAAAATGATAATCATTGCCAGAACAATCCCTACTATCCCAAGAAACGAAGAAAATACAAGAAGAATGAATTGAAGCAATGAATTCGCCTTTGTCACAAGGTAATTAGGAACAAGAAAGGATCCGATAGTTGAAATCCCTACCATGACAATTAACACCTTACTTGCCAAACCAGCCTCAACTGCTGCTTGACCAATTACAATGCCCCCAATAACTCCAAGCGTTTGACCAGTCTTTGTTGGCATCCTTAAACTTGCTTCTTTTATAATTTCAATAAACATCAACATGATAAATGCTTCCCAAAAAGGAGTGAACGGAAGCTTGCTCCTTGACTCCACCAAGACGAAAAGTGTTTGTAAAGGAATCATTTGATAGTGATGAGTTGTTAATGCCACGTAGAATGGGATCAATGTGATAGACAGAATAAAACTTACATATCGGATGATGCGCAAAAAACTGGCAACTACCCATCGATTAATATAATCCTCTGGTGATTGGAACAAATGAAAAATAGTAATTGGGGCAACGAGAGCAAAAGGTGTATTGTCTACCAGAATCGTAATTTTTCCTAATCCCAGAGAATAAGCAACAACATCAGGTCGGTCAGTTTGCTGAAACTGAGGAAAAATACTGTCTTGATGTTCCTCCATGAATGCCGCTACTTGAGAAGAATCAAAGAAGAGATCATAATTAATTTCCGAAATCTTCTTTTTGGCGGTTGAAACAAATTCTGGATTGGTCAGCCCTTCTATGTACAATAAGACCACATTTGTCTCACTTAAAGAACCAACGGTGAACTTCTCTGTTTTCAGATCATGTGTTGGAAGACGTCTACGAATGAGCGTAATATTTTGTTCTAGCTGTTCACTGAAGCTGTCTTTTGCTCCTAAAAGGATGGTTTCAGTATCGGATGGTTCAATTGCACGTCCAAGTGGATTTTTTAAAGGGATAGCGAACCAAAGGTTTGACGAAGAGTCAAATAACAAGACTGATCCTTTAAACAGCTGCTTTTTTGCCTCTTTAAAAGTGGAAATGGAGTTTATTGTTGAGTGAACATTGCATTCCTGAATGGATTGTTTGGAACAGTTAGATAAAGGTTTTACAATGCTTTCATTTAATCTTTCTTGGTCAATCAGGGTTCTTACGTAGATAAGATCAACATTTTGATTTTCAGAAATGTTGATTTCCACAAATTCCGCATCATCCATTTGAACGAGGGCTTTTTTTAGAGCTTCTATTGATAATTCTGATTCTGTGTTTGATTGAGAAACAGGCTTAATTTCATTTGATTGTTTTTTCCAAAACATGAACATCCCTCACCTCTATATGTAAAAAAGCATTTTTGGAAGAACGGTAAAATTCCATATTCATTCCATTGTTAGCTTTTTAAGTTTAAAATATACGAAACTAAATTAATAAGATGCAGAGGCACACCCTTAACCACCCAAGAAATCAAAGGCGATCCATAAAACAAATGGAAGGACAAAATTTAAATTTGCTCACTATCTCAAGCAGGATTCACTCCCTTACGTACCCATAATTTTGAAGAAGAATGAGTGTTTTAGCATCTAAAAGGATAATCGCATAAAAAAACGGTCATCTCTAAAATGAACTGAGCCCTTATATTAGGACAGTTTAATAAAAGAAACCTTGCAGCTTACGTTGCGATAAGATGACTTCGGTACTGTGCGAGGCCACTGAAGAACTAGCGTTGTTAATTAGTTGAAGACATGTATCAAATCAAAAAGGCGACATTTCGTTCAAATTAGAACGGAATGTCGCCTTTTTCTGTGTTCTTTTACTTTGATTCTTTCATGAGGGTAATGATTCGTTTGAGATTAACAGAAAATATCGCCATGGCACCTTGTAATTGCATACCAATTAGACCCGAGGAAGATGCCACATCATACCCGTGTCTATGTTTGAGCTCACTATTTTTCGCCTCGATTTTATACCGCTCTTTCGATTTCTCTTTGAAATCATCGCTGTTTTGAAATGCTTCTTTTCTTTATGTTCTGTTGATTTGATGGTTACAGAATACGTTTTACTTTTCGCTCCTTCTTTATAACACCCTTGCCTCATCGGGCATATTTTGCATTTTTCAATATCAAACATATAGGTATCTTTTTGGTTGTCATTGATGCCTTTCTTCCCTGTTCGTGCTTTGCGGATCGCCATATGTCCTGCTCTACATACGTACATTCCAGCATCTTTATTGAACTCGAATTCTTCTTCCTTTTTTCGAATCCCATGTGTAATATTAGGATTTAACTTAGCCACTAACTGTAACTCATTTCGATTAGCATACTGAATATTATCTTTTTCTGAATAGGCTGTATCCCCAATCACTATTTCAATTTTCATTCCTGTTTAACGGCTTTTCTCTATCAGTGTTTGGAGCTGCTTCCCATCCGTTTTTTCGCCAGTTGTAATTACCGCAGATGTAATAATACGTTCTTCATTCATCGCAATATGTGTTTTATAGCCAAAGAAAGAGGAGTCGGCTGTTTTGTGCCCGACACGTGCATCTGGATCATTGGTTAGTTGAAGGTACTCTTCGTGATCTTCTACAATTTCTTTTAATTAGTTCAGCTTTTCTTTTACTTTTGGGTATTCTCGAATCGCTTCTTCTTTTTCCACGATATGAATGACTCTTCGGCAATAGTCCAGTTCATCTTCTAATTCGTTTGTCGTTGTTTTTGATGGGAATTTATCTTTCATCTTTTCATCGATTTGATAAACTGCTTTTCGTAGCAGTTTAGATTTCTCCATCAAGATCTCTTTGGGTGATTTCTGATTGAAACGCGCTTTTGTATGTGTGGCGTCCACAATAATAGCGCTACTTTTTATGATTTCTTTTTCCAATGCAATTTCTACTGTTTTTTGAATAAGCATGTCGAGCAGGTTTACATCTTTCAAACGAAGTTTGCGAAACTTCGTTAAAGAACTCGAATTTATAACTCCATCTTCTGGCGCCGTATCCAGGAAATATTTAAAGGACATGTCATATCTAGAACGTTCTACTACATCCACATCGGATAAATCAAAAATTGTTTTCAGTAATAAGTATTTGAACATACGAATAGGAGGTACTGCATTGCGACCGTTATCGAGGCAATATTTATTTTGTAATTCTTCATGGACAAAAGAAAAATCAACGAGGTCATTAATTTGACGGAGCATATTATCTTTAGGTACGACTATATCGTAAATTCCCATATACGGGCTGAGGTTAAGAGTTTGTTGGTTTGAAATCATCCGAGACACCACCTAGAATTATTACAGCCATTATACAGCAAAACAGAATACCCTTCCTCGTAAAAATTGAGGAAAGGTATTCTGTTTCTAAGATATGGACTTTTTCAGTGGCCTCGTACTGTGCCGGAGTCATCTTTTTTAAATTCCACTGTTTACATGTTGTATTATAGTGCACACATTCGGGGCTCAGTTCAAAATTGAGATGACCGTTTTTTTTATTTTATTTTTGAATAAATTGTTGTGTCCAATAATGCCCTTGTGCATCATAGCCAATTCCAATATGAGTATAATTACCATTCATAATGTTTGCGCGATGACCTGGTGAATTCATCCATCCTTTTACAACTTCTTCAGGTGTTCTTTGACGCATTGCGATGTTTTCTGCAGCAGATTTGTAATCGATTCCACGTGCTTTCATTTGATCGAATGGTGAACCTAAAGTTGGACTATTATGATCAAAGTAATTGTTACTTCTCATGTCTGTTGATTTTGCTCGAGCAGATTCCGTTAGTGGCGCATCAGTAGCAAGTGGTTTTAATCCACCTTTTGCACGCTCTTGATTCGTCAATGTAAGAACTTGTTTCTCTATAGCAGAAATCGAAGTATCTGGTTTTTCTTGTTCTGGTTGAGACGGTGTTGCTGGTTTTTGTTCAACCGGTTTTTCAGGTGCTGGAGCTGGAGTAGCAGGTTTTTGTTCTACTGGCTTTTGTACTGGTTTTTCAGTTGCAGGTTTTTGCTCTACCGGTTTTTGTACTTCTGGTTTTTCAGCAACCGGTTTTTCCTCAACTTGTTTTTGACCAGTAGGTTGTATTGCCATATATTTAGCTAACATTTTTTCAAATTCGTTAAGACTTTTCCCTTCCAGTATCTTGCTCACCGGATATTGTTGAGAACGTGCTGACAAACTATCGTTGACTTTACACGTGGGTGCATCGGATTTAATGCGACTGATTCGATTGGATCCCAGTTTCTCGTTGATCTTGACCAACGTTCTGGATGTTTTTGTTTTGCAAGTTCATATACTTCACTTCGTTTTTTTAGTACGTCAATATGGACACCTGTATGTCGCTGTTCGGGTGTCACAAAATTGATTCCACTGTGTTGATGTTCATGAGTGTGCCAATGAACAAACCTGGCGGTCCATGCTCGTGCATCTTCAATTGATTGGAATCCGTTGTAGGGGAACTCTGGTCGGTATTTTAGTGTTCGAAAAACGGACTCGGAATACGGGTTATCATTACTAACGCGCGGTCTGGAGTATGAGCTTTGGATGCCTAGTTTTTCAAGTAACACTTGAAATGTCCCTGCTTTCATCGGACTGCCATTATCGGAGTGTAAGACAAGAGGAGCCCCGAGAATTTTTTCATTTAGAATGGCTTTTTTTATTAACTCTTCGGCGTGCGCAGCGTCTTCTGTTTCCCATACTTCCCAGCCGACAATCTTCCTACTAAATAAATCGATGATTAAATAGAGCTTATAAAACAATCCTTTAATAAGACCCTTTAACCAAGTAATATCCCAGGTCCATACTTGATTGGGAGCTGTCGCTAAATAGCTTTCCGGTAATTTCATTTCTGGTCTTTTACTTCGTCCGCGATGTTGCTGCATTTTTTCTTCACGCAATATACGATAAAACGTTGATTCAGAAGCGATATAAATCGACTGGTCTGCAAGCTTCGGTACGATTTGTGAAGGTGGTAAATCTACAAACTCTTCTTTTTTGACGACAACTAATATTTCTTGTCTTTCTTCTTTAGTTATCTTATTTTTAGGTTCAGGACGAAGCGCATGAGGACGTTGATCTTTCTTTATACCACCATCTGAAACCCAGCGTTCATACGTACGCACACTGATATTCAGTTCTCTACACGCACGAGCTAATCGAGCACCATTGCGATTAGCTTCCTGAATTAATTCAACCGCAAGTTCGCGATCTGGTGGGTTAATCATTCGTCCTCTTGATCCCCCCAAATCGCTCGGGCCTTTTTTCGTAGCAGTAATAATGCCGCGGCTTCTGCCAATGCCTTTTCTTTTTTACGCAGGTCTTTTTCAATCTCGGATGTACGTCGTCTTTCTTCTTTCAGTTCTTGAGAAAGTCTTTTGGTTTGATTGATTTCACCCGTGTTTGCGTTTAGACAAACGGAACGCCATGCGTCAATCTGCTCTTTGTACAACCCTTTTTTTCGGCAGTATTCTGCAAGCTCTGATTGATTCATCGAGTAGGATTCCATGACAACTAGAAATTTATCTTCACTACTCCAGCGTTCAGCAGTCTGTCCATTTCCCGGAGTTGCATTTCCGTCAGTTCGTGCTTTTTGCCTCCACTTATAGAGCGATTGTTCTGAGATGCCAAGTTCATCACTAATACTCTTTATCGATTCGTTATTAGGGGGCATCATTCTAACAAGGACAGCGTCCTTAAATTCCTGCGTATATCTTTTCCTATTTTCATTATTCATGTCGCACGACCTCCATCTATTATTTAAATTATAACAGGAGAGTTCTATACGACACCTATCCTAACAGAGAGGGATTACGAAGCGCGCTATACAGCTAACTTCTTCAATTAATTTAGGCATACAAGGACAACTACAGAATTGGGATTCTAAGGATGATAGGCTGCTTCAGTTGCATTCGCTTCTTCAATTAGGAAGACTTCAAGAGATTACGGAGAAATACGCAGAATCAGAAGAGCCTGTACGTATTATGATTACAGATCATAGTGGATATATTTTGGTGGACACCCATAAGGTCAAGAACGTTGACGCACAGAACTGGAAGGAAACAGGGGAAGTATACAAGGCTGATCAGGATTTATACTTGTGGCTTCCAGAGCAAAATTATTACTACGATTCTGTTCGCTGGGATCGTTCTTACTTTATCTATAATGCACCCATGTACGATCAAACGATGCAAATTCAAATCGAAATACCTTTCTCTTACTTTGCTGATGATATCTATCATATTTATACTGTGAATTTCGCTTTAATCCTTGGAAGTATAATTATCGCTACTTTGGTATGTTGGACCCTCGGTCGATTAATCAATCTTCATTTTATGAAGCTCATTCATTCGACTGTTAAGTTGCCAGAAGAAGTTAGGAAGAACAATAAGCTCAGTCTTCAAGACAGTCCAATTCTTGAACTTAATTGGTTACGAGATAACTTTGACCATATAGCACACAAACTCTCGGCTATGTTTGCAGAATCGGATGAAATGAATAGTAGCTTGCAAGAGAAAGCTTTAAAACTATCTCAATCCGAAGAACGTCTCACACAATTGGCATTTACTGACAACCTCACACAACTGCCTAACCGAAATTACTTAATGCAATACCTACAACACCTAGATGAAATAAATGATGATCAATCCGGATTAACCGCATTCTTGTTTATAGATTTGGATAAGTTCAAGAACGTTAATGATAACATGGGACATGCCGCAGGGGATGATCTCTTAAGCTATGTCTCCAAAACATTTACCCAAGTTGTTAGTCTAGGTACCGTCTGTCGTCTTGCTGGAGATGAATTTGTCATTATTCTTACTGAGACGAACCTACAAGAAGTGAACCATACTTGTGAGAGTATATTATCTGCCTTCTCTCAACCCATCTTAATAAAGCAGCAATCTTATGAAGTGAAGATGAGTATTGGGATTGCGATTCATCCTTTAGATAACTTGAGTTTTGAGCAAATCTTAAATCTGTCTGACAAAGCGATGTACAAAGCAAAATCCGAAGGCGGTAGCAGTTATGTCTATTACTCAAATCTACTATCATCAGAACGGAAGTGACTCACAATGCGCAAATATTGTATCATCATTCTATGCTTAAGCTCGATGCTTCTCGCTGCATGCAGTAACCCAATGCTAAGCTTAACTCCATATTCATTCGAATCTGCACAGCCATCATCACAACCTCTTGATTCTAACGAACAAGAAGAAGCACAAGATGAACTAACCATCTGGTCCTATTATGATATGAGTTATTCAGATCAGTTATTTGAAAGTAATCATCCTGGTGTTAAGATACATTCCACTCAATTTGAATATAATGAAGTCGTGGATACCTATATCAATGCTTTCCTTACAGGCGAAACACCTGACATCGTTATTTTTGATAGTAGCCATATCAGTCATTTCAATGGGATTGATACACTGGAAGACCTTTCTTCAGAAGTTTATGATAGCAAGAAATATCTCGCCAAATTCCCACCAAATCTAATTCCGATGTTTTCAAGTTTCGATCAAAAAAAGCTAATTGCCATACCTGCGGAGATCACATCTGCTCTAACTTTTTATAGAGCAGATGTGCTAGAAGCTAACGGTTTCCCATCCGATCCAGATGAGCTGGCTGCTTACTTAGAGTCCCCTAACAACTTGATCAATATGGCTAAAGAATTGAAGAAGCAGAATATCTTTATTTTTCAATATTATACAGAACCATTTGATATTGTTACTTCAGGCTACAGCATGTTTAATATGAACATGGATTATAACCGATCCGGTCAAGACTTTGAGAACGCGCTCTATGTCGCCAAAGAAATCAGAAAATGGGGACTGGCATTAAACATTTCAGTTTGGGATACTTCAGGTCAAGAAGCTTTACGGGATGGAAAACTTGCTATGATGTACACGGGATCCTGGGGAGTTGATAACCTGAAGCATTCGTTCCCAGAAATGGAAGGTCAGTGGCGAGCAACTGCATTACCGTTCGGTATATCAGGCTATCTAGGTGGGGCTGAAGCTGGAATCGTCAATACCTCAAAGAACAAGGATTTAGCTTGGCAATATATTCAATCCATAACCAATGTTCTTAATCCTTCTATGAATCAATCCAATCAGCAGTATTTGGGTGGACAAGACCTTATTCCATTGATATACCAAAATGTTAATAAACCAATGAGCTTATTCCCCTCACCTATAGACAACGAACTGGCGGATATTTGGGATAAAAGGGTTCATATGATGATTCAATCAGACGATTCAGTTTCTGAACTTTTAAAACAGACCGGTGAATATATCGAACTATTAACTGAAGAGGATCGCACACTTCTCAAGAAATTTATTCAACCATAAAGAGATTTTGTAAACTATTCCTAAATTGATAAATGCCACTTTCCATTCGACTTAGAATGAAAGGTGGCATTTATTTATTGACTATCGTTACTCCTTATTACTGACGTGGTGCCAGAATTACAGCAACACCAATTAAGCATATACCTGCACCTACCCAATCATATAAATCTGGTGCCTTTTTATCAACTCCCCATCCCCACAATACAGAAAGAACGATAAATACTCCTCCATAAGCAGCATACACTCTACCAAACGATGGGAATGATTGAAATGTAGCAACAATACCGTATAAAGCCAAAGCTATTCCTCCAAAAATACCCCAATAAAATGGTTTACCTTCTCTTAACCATAACCAGATTAGATAACCACCACCTATTTCTGCTAAACCCGCAAGTATAAACAAAACAAATGCATATATCATTTCGAACTAATCTCCTTATACTTTTTTAATCAATAAAGTTATTAAATCCCTTTATTATACTAAAAAAAGGTATGCTTCACACAAATAGATTGTGTGAAACATACCTAAAATTAAAATCAAGTAATTACTCACTACGCAAAGCTGTAACCGGATCCTTCTTCGCTGCCATCTTAGCAGGAATGAATCCTCCAAGCATCGTAAGCACAACACTGATAATCCCTAATGTTATAGCATGAATCGGGTTAAGCTGTGCAACATTGGAAAGCTCAGTGAGATTAAAGAGTATTGCATTGACTGGGATCGTCAATAGATAGGTGATACCAATACCAAGAACCCCTGAGCACACACCAATAATAAAGGTTTCTGCATTAAAGACTCTTGTAATATCCTTCTTCCGTGCACCTAAGGCGCGAAGGACACCGATTTCCTTCGTTCTTTCCATCACTGAAATGTAAGTGATGATACTAATCATAATAAGGGATACCACAAGGGATATTGCTGCAAATGCAACCAATACCATTGTAATACCATCCATGATTCCTCCTGAAATACTTGTAACAATCGCTGCTAAATCTGTGTACAATACCTGGTCTTCCTCCGCTAAATCTGTATTCCACTCATCCAAGTAAGTTGTGATGGATTCCTTGGTCCCAAAATCTAATGGATACAGAGAAACCGATGTTGGAATCTCAGTTGCACCTAACGATGCAAGGATAGCCTCCTTAGTTGAAGTCGTTGGCATAGCGGCTGCCATAGCAGCGGCCATACTCGGATCCATCGAAGGCATTCCAGCTTGAGTCATCCCTGCCATTCCACTACCAGCAATATCATCAGACAGGATTTGACCTGTTAATACGTTATAGTCGGCTTCCTGTTGTGCCTTTACAATTTCTGAAGTTTTCGCATCTTCAATGAAATGAGTTGCGAGTTCATCTGAGTATGCAATTCCCGCAGGTAAGGTAGACATTTTAGAATCTTCCTGCTCACGAATGACACCAACGATATTTAAAGTAATCGCTTCGTCGTTATTATACATATCCATCAAATTCGAAGCTGTTCCATTCACGGTGAACTGCTCACCATTTTTTTTGTAGAAATCATCATTCTTTATGAGTTTTAACTCATAACCAACTAGGTCTGCTAGATTAATACTATCGACATTATAGTTAATGCCTAACGCATCAAGTGCTGCATTGTTCATACGGTTATACTGGTCCACAATCAATACAAGATCCGTTTCCTTCGTTGGGAAACTTCCCTCAAGAACATCATAATACTGTTCTAAGTAACTTCCAGAGGTATCCTCCTGTTTACTTGGATAAGTGGAAAAGCTGACATTCCCCTTATTCACCGTGCTCGCTATTTCTCCGTCAGATTTTAACATATTCAAGTTAACGGTACGTGTATAAGATATCCCATCCATGAGTTCAGGATCAATCTTATCCAGATAATCTAAATATTCGGTTGTCAATACATTCGTATGAATGATTGAATTCTCCGTTGGATCATAAGGAATCAGCGTCTTCTCTGTTGGATACATGGGAAGATCTGTACCGCCCATAGCAGCATGATCTGACACGTCAACACTCATAGCGCTCTGGCTAATCGTAATTGGAAAATTCGACATAGCTCCTGTTTCATAAGTACTAATCTGTTTATCAAACCCATTCGACAAAGATAAAATTAACGCAATGCCAATGATACCAATACTAGAGGCAAAAGCCGTTAACCCTGTTCTCCACTTCTTCGTCGCAATGTTTTTACCCGACAACTTTAATGCGGTTAGGAAGTTCATGCTTGTTTTCTTAAGGGTATAGTTAGATGTTGCCTTTTGAGTTGCAAGCGGATTGGTATCCGATACGGATGATCCATCAGAGAATTTAATGACGCGATCGGCATATTGTTCCGCTAATTCTGGATTATGCGTAACCATAATGACAAGCTTGTCCTCTGCGATGGTCTTGATCAATTCCATAATTTGTTCACTAGTCTCTGAATCCAACGCACCTGTCGGTTCATCTGCCAGAATAATATCTGGGTTATTAGCAAGCGCGCGGGCAATGGCTACACGCTGCATCTGTCCACCTGACAATTGATTTGGTTTCTTGTGGATATGGTCTTTCAATCCTACCTTTTCAAGCACTTCAATAGCTTTTCTGTTCTTCTCAGATGTAGATACACCGCTAAGTGTCATACCCATTTCTACGTTGTCCACAATACTTAAATGTGAGATCAGATTATAGCTTTGAAATATAAACCCAACACTATTATTACGATAAGCATCCCACTCGCCATCTTGGAAATGCTTCGTGGATTGACCGTTGATAATTAGCTCTCCACTGTCATACTGATCTAGACCACCGATCACATTTAATAACGTCGTCTTGCCTGAACCACTTTGTCCTAGAATCGCTACAAATTCACTTTCCCTGAAATTAAGGCTTACTTTGTTTAAAGCTACCTGGGTGAAATCTCCTGTTTTATAACTTTTAGTTATATCTTTCAACTGTAACATTTGGTTGTTTTTCCCCTTCCAAAATCCATACTCTTTTTAATGGTATACCTAAGTATATCTATCAAATATCAACTCAACATCAACTTGAGCTAGATTAAATAGAACCTTCACCAAATGGATACATTTCAGTGGTTTATATTTACTTTATACTTATGAGGTATACTTATATTCGTACAAGCATCATCTTATAATTTCAAAAAAACACTTTCGGAGGTCCCCCTATGTTTAATATCCTTGTCGTCGAGGATGATCATAAATTACGGCAGCTATTCTGCACAGTACTCACTAGAAATGGTTATCATGCGCTTCCAGCCGTAGACGGTGAAGATGCACTACGAATTTTAGATAAAGAATTTGTCGATCTGATTATCTCAGATATTATGATGCCCCTTATGGATGGTTACGAGCTCACTAAAACACTTAGAGATCATAACTTCAATTTGCCTATTCTCATAGTAACGGCTAGGGAAAGCTTTACTGATAAACAAAGAGGATTTCTCGTTGGAATTGACGATTATATGGTGAAGCCAATTGATGTTAATGAAATGATCCTACGTGTGGGAGCACTGCTTCGACGTGCTAAGATTGTCAGCGAACGCAAGATTGTATGTGGCGAGACCCAATTCGATTATGATACCTTAACCGTATTTCAACCTGAAGGTAGCATTGTTCTTCCACAGAAGGAATTTTATCTACTATATAAACTAGTTTCTTATCCCGGTAAAATTTTCACTAAGCAACAGTTGATGGATGAAATATGGGGAATGGATTCTGATTCGGATGAACATACGGTGGTAGTGCATATCAATCGCTTACGTGAGCGCTTTAAAGTATGTTCTGATTTTGAAATTGTCACAGTTAGAGGTCTTGGTTATAAGGCGGTGAAATTAGATTGATCAAACAAAAACATAAAAGTCTATGGTGGTCCTTTGTCTCGTTAATGTTCTTTATTGTGCTCTCATCCACTTTCATTATGGCAACCTTAGCGTTTATCTTTATACGTCAAGGATATATTTCATCACATGGGAACAAGCATTTATTCCCTATAGTCATTATCATGTTGTTTAGCTTAGTCACCGGTACCATCATAACTATGTTTGTTGGTAAGAGAATCTTGTCTCCTATTACTGGTTTTAGCAATGCTGCAAAAGAAATCGCCAAAGGAAACTTCGACATTTATTTGCCTGAATCTCATCGCGTCCGCGAAATTAATGAAGTGGCCCATCACTTTAATATTATGGTTCAAGAACTACGCAGCATCGAGACGCTTCGAAATGATTTTGTGGTTAATGTATCGCATGAATTTAAGACACCCATTGCAGCCATTGAGGGTTATGCCACTCTTTTACAAGAGAAGAATATCACAGAGCAAGAACATAACGAGTACACGAAGATGATTGTGGATGGCGCGCGGCAATTGTCTACGTTATCAGGTAATATTCTTAAGATATCCAAACTCGAGAACCAAGAAGTCATCACTGAAAAAAAAGAGTATCGATTAGATGAACAAATCCGACAGTCCTTATTGTTGTTAGAGTCCCTATGGTCACCTAAACAGTTGAACCTTAACATTGAGCTCGATAATGTTCTCTATTATGGGAACGAAGAACTAATGATGCAAGTGTGGTTGAATCTATTGGCGAATGCAATTAAATTTACGGATGAGGAAGGCGAAATATCGGTTAGTCTTAGATCTGATCCTAATGGCATCGAGGCCATCATTTCCGATAACGGTATAGGAATGACAAAGAGTGTACGGAAGCATATTTTTGAAAAATTCTACCAAGGCGATAATGCTAGGAATTCTGAAGGTAATGGACTCGGCCTACCGCTGGTCTATCGTATTATCAACTTATGTGGTGGCTCAATCGAGGTTATAAGTGAATTAGACCAAGGCTCAACCTTTACGGTTAAGCTTCCTATGGAATAAGAAACAACGACATGCTCGCTAAATGCGTGCTTGTCGTTCCTCTTAGTGTACATAGCGATTTAGTAGTCTTCAACATCAAATTTTTTGTCTTTATAATAATAAGATCGATCTTCCTCTGTAATCTCCCTGATTACCCTACATGGATTTCCAACAGCAATTACATTGTCAGGAATATCTTTCGTAACGACACTGCCTGAACCGATCACTGAATTATTGCCTATATGTACACCTGGATTTATAACCGTGTTCCCACCAATCCATACATTATCTCCAATCGTAATCTCAATACCATATTCATAACCTGAATTTCTTGAATCAGCATGCACAGGATGTCCGGCTGTAAATATTGAGACATTAGGAGCAAACATAACATTGTTTCCAATAATGACTTTCCCCACATCCAGAATAGTACAATTATAATTTGCCATAAAATTGTCGCCTACTTCAATATTAGTACCATAATCACAATGAAATGGGGCCAAAATGTTAACATTAATTCCTGCTTTCCCTAGTATACTTCTAATCATTTTATCTATTAATTCTGTCTCCTGTGGCGGACACAGATTGTATTCATATATTTTCTTGCTATTCTCCATTCGTTCTTCTGATAAACCGTCCATCCATGCTTTATACGGAAGCCCTGCTAACATTCTTTCTTTTTGATTCATTGTTATCACTCTTTTCTATCTATTTATTAGTCAATCTATCTAATCCACCGAACCATTTACCCCACGTAAATCTGGATAGAAGCACCATCAAGAGATATGACAACGTAATACAAATTACAAAGGAAATCAACATCCGCAAGGTAACAGGCCAGTGTACAAACCATGCCACATCAAAATGATAACTCACCCGCAACATATATGCATGTGCTAGATAAGCTCCATATGAATATTTTCCGATCGAAAGTAAGGTTTGATTAAGTCTCCTTCCACCTGTTTCCTTCATCCACATGGCTAGTCTATATACCACGCAAATTGAACTCAATAGAAAAAACACCATCACCGGACGGATTAATGATACCGCATAGAATCTAATTTGTAGTCCTTCAGGTGTTCGAAAGCTTCCCGTTACCTGGTTAACATAATAAATGAATAAGACTAGAAAGCAAGATCCATATATCCAATACCCTTTGCGGATCCACTCTTTCCATAGGTCAGGTCTTAACCCCGCACAAGCTCCAAGGATGAAATAGAAAAAGAAGTATAAAAAGTTTCGATCTGCATACTTCGTAAACATCGCCGTAATCAACGGTATATCGATCATTGACATCAGCTGTCCAATCGATGAGACTTGACCTGTCAGCCATACATATAGGAATCCAACTACTACGATGGTAGCGATACAAGCCCTTAATGATAGCTCCATTCTTACTTTATAGATCACGGCTCGGAACACTGGAAATAGTAGATAGAACTGAAAAATCATGACTACGTACCAGAGATGATAGCTATTCTTACCAGTAAAAAGCATCAGAAACCACTTCCACAGTTGCTCCAACCAACCTTGTTGCCAACCATAACTTAATGAAAAGTAAAGTAATGACCAGAAGATGTAAGGAATGATGATATCCTTTAATCTTTTGAATAGAAACTGGGGATAGTTGAATGGACCTTCATAGTTATAGAATAACACCATTCCCGTGATGAAAATAAATACAGGGACTGCGAATTTAGCCAACATTAATAACAGCGTCATATAGACACCATCTCCAAAATTCACACCCTCCACATAGGCGAAATGAGCGATACTATGTTGTAATGCTACAGCCAGAAAAGCCAAACCACGTAATAATTCAATCTCAGAAATTCTTTCTTTGCGTGACATTGAAATCTCCTATCCGCGTCTCTCTATTTTTTTGTCTTACACGTCGAGTTGCTGAAGCTTCCAAGGGTTCATCCGGCCAGTAATGCTTGGGATAGCGACCTTTCAGATCCTTCTTCACTTCGAAATAGGCTCCTCTCCAGAAACTGGCTAAATCTGATGTAACCTGTACTGGTCGTTGCGCGGGTGACAGTAAATGAAGAGTTAAAGGCACACGCCCCCCACCAATACGTGGCGTATCCTCTAAGCCGAACATTTCTTGTAATCTTACAGCCACAATCGGTTGAAGCGGATCACTATAATCGATCGGTATCCGCGAACCACTTGGGACGTTCATATGTGTTGGAGCCTTCTGGTCTAACTCTCGTCGTTGTTCCCAAGATAGAAGATTCTGTTCGATAACATTCGTTAACTGCAGACGTTGAAGATCATTTCGGTTCTTCATCCCATAAATGGATAACAGCATCCAATCTTGCAGCGTAGCTAGGAGAGCTTCATCTGTCACCTCAGGCCAGTCACTTGGCACAAGCATATGCATAAATTGTAACCGTTGACGGTATTGGATCGACACTTTATTCCACGGTAAGAGCTGTAACCCTTCTTGCCTAATTCCATCGAGTAGGGCATATGCAATGTCTTCTTCTGGTGGCTTAGCGAATGGCCGTTCCTTAAGCAATATGTTTCCTAACATCCAACGACGTCGAGCTTTCACACCCTGTAAATCGCGATCCCATGTAATCATATCTCGCTGTTGAATGCTCTCTTCTTGATATAAATACAACGATGACTCGCTTATACTAGCGGCAAGTTGCAATCTACCTTCAGTTCCTCGATCATCTACAACAGCTGCTACAATATATGTAGAGTGACTCAGGGGCTGCAGCTTGGACAATTCTACACCTCGACCACTACTTAGGAGAAATCTTCCGTCCCCTCTACACTGCCCAATTCGATCTGGATAGGCAAAAGATAGGAGTACACCGCTCCACTCTACTCCAGCATCGGACTCATCCAGAATACTTGCCTGTCTCTGTATATTGCGTGTCTCTTGGATTACACGTTGTATCGCTGCTTCATCTATAGTTGAATCATCAAGACTAGGTAATTGCTTACCTTTCCGCCAAAATGTGTAATCTATTCTAGCTTGAATATCACAATTTTCACTAGCTCGATTCCCTTTGAATATATCCCGTTCTTGTAATAAAGCAGCAATCAGACAAGCTAAATAACCACAATGTAGTGGAATTGCTTTCAGTACCATATGAGCCATCCTTGGATGTATGCCCATGTTTAGCATTTCACGACCATACACGGTAATCCTTCCACCCACATCTACAGCCTTAAGTGCCTTAAGTAACTCCACCGCTTGAGTAAATGCAACCTCACTTGGCCTATCCAACCAACGTAACTCTTTCGGGTCTTGTATTCCCCAAGCTGCGATTTCCAATGCTAATGATGTTAGATCGCTACTCAAGATCTCGGGTGTTCGAGCTTCCTTTAGAGCGTCCTGCTCCTGATGACTCCACAACCTGTAACAAATACCTGACTGCGTCCGCCCTGCTCTTCCTCTTCGCTGATCCGCAGATGCCTTCGAGCCTTTCACGGTCATTAAATGAGACATTCCACTCCGCTTGGATAAGACTTGTGTTCTCGACAGACCGCTATCCACCACAATGCGTATTCCTTCAATCGTTAAGCTAGTCTCTGCAATAGAAGTGGCTAGTACAATTTTACGTCGTCCATCTGGTTCAGGATGAATTGCAGCATCCTGCTCGGTGAGTGATAATTGTCCATATAAAGTTCTGATAACCGTATTTTTAGATATCGGCATCATTTCTAACTCACGCTTAACTTTACGTATTTCTCCTACACCCGGAAGAAAAGCTAGTACATTCCCTTCATGTTGCAATAAAGCTAGATTAATCGTTGATGCCATGGCTTTCTCCGTTGAACTATTAACGGGCTGAGGAACATAGATCGTATCTACGGGGAATTGTCTTCCATGACAATGAATGATCGGTGCATCTTGTAGCAAGGAAGCTACGGGTTCGGCTTCAAGCGTTGCCGACATGACCAGAATCCTTAAATCTTCCCTTAGCATAGATTGTGATTCTAGGGCTAAAGCTAGTCCAAGATCTCCATGAATATTACGTTCATGGAACTCGTCAAAAATCAGAATTCCTACGTTAGCTAACTCTTGGTCATGTTGCAACATCCGGGTTAGAACCCCTTCAGTTACGACCTCAATTCTTGTTGTCTTCCCAATTCTGCTGTCCATTCTAACCCGATAACCCACTGTTTCCCCTACTCGCTCTCCGAGTTGCGTAGCCATGAATTGTGCTGCTGAACGTGCGGCCAATCTTCGTGGTTCAAGCATGATTATCTTTTTCCCTTGAAGCCATGGTTCATCAAGTAAGGCCAGGGGGACGCGAGTAGTTTTCCCTGCACCAGGTTCTGCTATAAGAACAGCTGAAGAATATTGTTTTAATTGTTTTTTGAGTTGCGGTAAGACATCATATATAGGTAAATCATGCATTTTATCTTCTCCAAACGAATTCGATGATAATGTTCTTGTTTATTATATAGTGAAGGTACTTCTAATCATAGGGATATAAACAAGAAGAAACGGCTAGTTCCTCTTATTAAGGACGCTCAGCCGTTTCTTTGAGTATTGAATATAGTGAAGTGATAAGCGTTCAAAGTTACAGTAACGATTCTGCGCCATCAATAACGATTTGTGCCCCTGTAATATGAGATGCCTCATGCGAAGCTAGAAAGCTAACTAAGTTGGCTACTTGCTCAGGAGCACCTGGGCCATCCTCCAAAGGTTGACTCCCTTCAGGATATTGAACAGGAATTACAATGTCCTTCAGGTGATCTGTTTTTTTCGTACTTTGATCAATATTGGTTGAAATGGATCCTGGACAGATAACATTTACACGAATTTTAAACTTCGCAAGCTCAAGTGCGGCCATTTTGGCAAAAGCAACCTGTCCTGCCTTCGAAGTACTATATGCTGACATCCCAAAACTTGAGAACGTATGATTCCCATTGATCGAGCTTGTAATAATGACGCTTCCACCATTCTTTTTGAGATGAGGTATCGAATGCTTTAATGTTAAAAAAGTTCCGTTAAGATTGACACTCAGTGTCTTCTGCCAATCCTCAAGACTCAAATCTTCGATTGGAGCAACCACGCCATTGATGCCTGCATTGGCAAATACAATATCAACGCCACCATACATTTCTACCGTCTCAAGAACTGCCTTTTCTACTCGTTTCGCATTCGCAATATCCACGTCAAATGCATGGGATGCTCCCTCACGAATCCGATTAATTTCAGTTTCTGTTTCTAATGCGCGATCATCTAACAAGTCGAACAAAGCTACATTTGCGCCTTGCTGAACTAACTTTATCGCTACTGCTTTTCCAATACCAGAGCCAGCCCCAGTTACAATCGCTGTTTGACCGGCAAAACGTGATGAGTTTATCTGATCCTGTCCCATATGAACATCTCCTTTTTAGTCTAGCTATATTTAAGACTACCCAAATTGGAGGCATGTTTAATCATAACAAGCAAATAAACTTCTATAAAAATACATTTCAAGCAGAAAAGGCTGCGTCATCCCTCATTAGGACAACACAGCCATTATTATGTATGAATACTATTGTATCCAAAGTTTAAATAACCCTTCGGTTACGCCCAAATTATACATGTAATAGATACCAAATGCTGTACTAATGACTCCTGTAATTTGGGTGAAAATTTTATTTAAACTTACTTTTTTGGCACTATACACAAATGGAATCCCAATTATCGTAGTGAAGAATAACATCCCCACAATCGTCCCCGCTCCAAATATAAGTATATAAATAATACCTTCTGCTACACTATCCACTGTACTCATCGTTAGTAGAACCATCGCAGCACTTCCGGCAAGACCATGAACTAGACCGATCAGCATCGATTTTACATATGAAACTTTTTTATGTACTTGTTGATGCTCATGCTTAATATAATG
Source organism: Paenibacillus crassostreae (assembly GCF_001857945.1). NCBI lineage: Bacteria > Bacillati > Bacillota > Bacilli > Caryophanales > Paenibacillaceae > Paenibacillus > Paenibacillus crassostreae. Next base: position 4,395,543 of record NZ_CP017770.1, on the reverse strand, counting down.
TTTATGTGAATGGATATGTTTATGTTCCTCACCGTCATGATCATGTTGATGCACGTGAATATTTTTAAAAGAAAGGATCGTTGCAATCCCAAGGTATACCAGCATAATTCCTACTAAAAATTCCAAGGATAAGGCCCATGTTTCTGGAATTTCATCTTTCATTAGTAAAAGAATGATTCCCACAATAAATAATGTTGCCGTATGTCCAATACCCCAAAATACTCCTGCTAATGAAGATCTCCACAGTTTTTTGCTTTGACTCGCAATCGTTGATACAGCAATGACATGATCCGGCTCGATGGCATGCTTGATACCAAGTACAAATCCTAAACTTAAAATCGAAAGTAAACTTGCTTCCACGCATACGCCTCCTTCATTTGACTCAATATTATAATCACTTTATTCCACCATACCATAATTCATTTCAATCTGAAATCCCTTACATTCACCAAGATAATTCCAAAAAAGCCGCATCGTCAGTTAATCCACCTGTATGTGGAGCATCAAAAAGAATTTGAATTTGTTCATTAGGAAGTATATCGCTAATGGGATCCAAATCACTAAGACCATCTGTATATAGTTGTAATCTCATAGGCATACCATATTCTAATCGGCTTTGATATACATGCGGTACCCCACTCAAGTACTTATTAGAATCGGACCACCACTCCTCAGCGATCATAGTATCCTTGAAGTATTGGCTCACTTCTAGTTCGTCCCTCCAATATTTCAATCTCGAATCCCCTTGCCAAGCCATCCATATTCTGCCCACAGGTCGTTCCAATGTAGGTAGTTCAATCCGTCCACAAATGTACATTGCTTGGTTAGATATTTCTTGATCCCCCCCCATTGGAGGAATACTGTTTAGATACGATTGAAATCCTAGTGATGACCAATCTTCTGTTGTATCTAACCAATCCATCAACATTTCACCTAAATATCGAGAGATATACCCACTTTCCATGTTCTGCCCAATACCCTTACATAAAGTAAAATGACAGTTATCATCTTCTAAATATACTCCAAGGAAGTCTCGTCCAATCCCACCGAGTTTAGCCTTATCCATTGCTCTACCATAACCATACCTACATGTCAGTATGCCTTGATAAGCAGATAATTTTTGTTCTTTAGCCTGAGAACTTATGTAACGAAACTCCTCAATTGATTCCGGATTCTTAATCACCGTTATATCCTCTCCTTATCGGCCATCCGCCGTCATTAATCAACCATTTATGAAAAAAATAACTATCTATGTACAACTTCTATCGAGAATTGCTACAACTATGAATCAATTTCATAATCGCTTATGCAGCTTAAATAAGGTCTATAGATTGATCAGAACGACTCATTCTGTCAATATACAGTTACAACTAAATAGGTTTGCGTAATTATGAAATTGATTCCCATATGTAAATAATAACTATACTATGGACTACTGTTATTCACAAAAGAGTATAGTCCTGGGTCTATTACCCTATTGCATAATTTATCAATCATAGCACTAGGACCGTTCACAACTTGGACTAATTCATATTAAATATGGATTATTTAGCTATTTATAATCTCCTTTTAAGGTAATCTTAAGAAACTTTCAATAAGATATAAATATGTATTAAGACGAATGGAGTGTTCTCAATGACGATGTTGATTAGCTTTCAAAACAGATTAGTACCCGTTTATTTCAGCTCAGACAGTAGCCAGTCGGTACAAAAAACATTGAGACTTCTAAGCAATACTCTTGATCTAAAGATTCAAAGTGGAAAAAGAGCCCTAAAAAAATGCTTAGAATCTCTCATTAGTATCGAGATCGAGGGTTCAGAAGCTATTCTTCACAGCAAGAGCGAAGATGACACATTAGCATTATCGCTTTATTAAACATATTGCTTTGACCTCGAATTAGATAGATAAGGCACTTCTCGTTGATCGAGAGGTGCCTTTTCAATTGTCTTAGCAAACTGAATTATCCACACTTAGGTATGTTGCATTATTCAGTAGTGTATATTATACTCTACTTAACACTAATGATTAATATTCAGTACTAGACAATTCAAACTACGCATCAAGAATTGAGGGAACAACTTATGAATGTTAGTATTCAGTTTAAAAAAGGAGTATTAGAACTCTGCGTTCTCGTCCTCATTCAGCGTAAAGATCAATATGGATACGAATTGGCACAATCTGTGTCGAAGTACATTGACGTTGCTGAAGGTGCTCTGTATCCGCTACTACGAAGACTCGTAAACGATAGTTATTGCACCACATATCTGCAAGAATCATCAGAGGGTCCACCACGCAAATACTACCGTATTACGACACTTGGTAAATCTTATTTAACGGATATGATCAGTGAATGGCAGGATTTCGTACAAAATGTATCCAATTTGATTGAGGAAGGAACTAATCATGAATAAACAACAGTTTTTATTTATTTTGCAGAATCACCTTGCCGTGCTTTCAGAAGATGAACGCAAAGAATTATTGACTGATTATGAATCCCATTTTATACACGGATTACAGAACGGAAAGACTGAAGAACAAATTGCTCAGGGCCTTGGTGACCCTTTCCAATTAGTTAAAGAAATTCTTGGTGATCGATCTCCAACCCAAGATCCACAGATTAAGATGTATTCCAAGAAGCCTGTTACCATCACACGTAATATATTTGTCTATACGGGACTTTTCTTCATTAATATTATAGTCATTCCTGTACTCCTTGGTTTATGGTCTGGATGGGTTGGTTTAAGTGCTGGTGCAATCGCAGCTGTACTCAGTCCACTTATGCTCATACCTGAATATCTTATTAATCATGTATTCTCGATGGCGAAACTATTTGCAACCATTGCTGGTATAGGGATTGGCCTTTGGTTATTCATTGCCGTCAATGTCACTTATAAATGGCTTATAACCATTAGTAAATCTTTCATTCAATGGAACATTAACATCTCTAAAGGGGGCAAAACCAATTGAATAAAAATATGTTACGACTTGCCATTCTCGGTTTGATTTTAGTCATCATAGGATTCATAGGTATAGCATCAAATAAATTTAATTTTGGTGATGAGCTTACAGAATATCATAAGAAGTGGAACATCGAGGACAATACGCTGAGCCAATTAATAGTAAATAGTGAATACAATACTGAAATTGAATTTGTTCAGAGCACAGATGGCAGTCAAACCATTGAAATATCAGGTCCTTTGGAGGATAGCGTAATCACAGACTTGGAGCAATACCAATCCATGAATGGAAAGTTCGAAATCAATCTGGTGGATGATGTCATTCACTTCATTAATATTTCATTCAAATCACATAAAGTAATGCTTACAGTAGCTTTACCTGATTTGAACCAACTTCAAGAAGTAGACCTTCATTTCAACTCAGGCAATGGAACAGTTACCAATTTGAACGCTAAAGATATTGAACTCACCGTGAAATCTGGTAAATTAACAGTCCGATCACTAGTCGCAGATCAGCTTGTCATCAAATCGAATTCTGGTAATATCACAGCTTCTAATATTGAAGCAAATGCTGATGTCTCTATTCATTCAGGCAATATGAATATAACCGAATACACAGGTATAGGTGCTTTTAGTTCTCGATCTGGAAATATTAAATTGCAACAAAAAGGTGCTTCATCATTAGATATCTCCGCCAACTCTGGAAAGGTCAACCTAACAGTAGATCCTGACTTTAAAGGCTCATACGATTTGGATGCCAACTCAGGAAATATCGATTCACCTGAATCACCAAGATTAACCGATGATCTTATTAAAATTCGTACCTCTTCAGGGGATATAAGAATTAACTAAAAAGCAATGATCAAGGATATCTTCCTCTATATATATGGGAGATATCCTTTTTTAAAATGAATTTTGACAAGCAACAAATTAGTATGGTACTATACTAAAGAAAGTAAATACTATATATAGAGTGATAGGAGATTAATTATTATGTCTAAAGTCTTATTTGTAAAAGCTAATAACCGCCCCATCGAACAGGCTGTAAGTGTAAAACTATACCAAGCGTTCTTGGACAGCTACAAACAATCTCATCCAAATGATGAAATCGTTGAACTAGATCTATTCGCAGAGAATCTACCATACTATGACAACACTGTAATTACAGGATTGTATAAAGCTTCTCAAGGAATTGAAGCTACTTCTGAAGAACAACAAGCAGCAAACACAGTAACGAAATACTTAGATCAATTTATTGCAGCAGACAAAGTCGTATTTGGTTTCCCATTATGGAACATGACTGTTCCAGCTGTACTTCATACGTATGTTGACTACTTAAATCAAGCAGGTAAAACCTTTAAATATACGGCAGAAGGCGCTGTAGGTCTTCTTTCTGGCAAAAAGGTTGCTCTTCTAAACGCTAGTGGTGGTGTTTATTCTGAAGGCCCTATGGCTGCTGCTGAAATGGCTGTTGCCTTCATGAAATCCAACATGAACTTATTCGGTGTACAAGATATCACTACTGTAATCATTGAAGGACATGCTCAAGCCCCTGATCAAGCAGCAACAATTATTGAATCAGGATTGAACAAAGCAACTAAGGTTGCTGCAGAATTCTAAAATTCTTCAAAACCAATAATACTTCATAAAGAACCTCTCCTATTCACGGAAATCTCGCTGATAGGGGAGGTTTTTTTAATTTCAATCATTTAATTGTTTTACCAACGCTTGGCCCTTCAGGCGTGTACCATGTGTCTTAGTACCACGCTTGGTTTGTTTACTGTTAGATTTCGCCTCTTTTTTAGCCTGAAATTTCAGTTCACGAAGTGTTTTATGGTAATTTAAGAGACGCTTCTCCTCGATCTCTCCATTGGATACAGCTTGCAGAACGGCACAGCCTAATTCCTGTTCATGACGACAATCCGTAAATTTACAACTCCTTCTGAGCTCTTCTATATCAGCAAATGTAAGGGATAATCCACCTTCGTCCTCCCATAGCTTAAGTTCTCTCATACCTGGCGTATCAATCATTACAGCACCTTGTGGAAGTAGAAACAATTCTCGATGTGTGGTTGTATGACGTCCACGACTGTCACCCTCTCGCACTTCTTGCGTACGCTGTAGAACCGCACCGAATAGCCAATTAATGATCGTAGATTTGCCACAACCTGATGAGCCAGTCAATGCTACCGTGGAACCCGTGGTAAGATATTTATCCACATCTTCAAACCCTTGATTCTCTATAGCACATACCACATGTACAGGCACACCCATTGCAGATTCTTGAAGCAAACCTAACTTCTCATCAATGTTTGAACATAGATCTGCCTTACTAAGTAAAATCACTGGATTCACACCACTATTCCACGCCATAATAAGATATCTTTCTATTCTACGAACATTGAAATCATCATTTAGAGCGCACACTAGAAACAATGTATCCACATTTGCTGCTATAATTTGTTCATGCGTCACGAATCCAGCAGCTTGGCGCGAGATACATGTTTTTCTATCCAATACCCCTTGAATAATAACTCTATCTTCACCTGCTAATGGTTGCACGGCCACCCAATCCCCTATAGAAGGAAAAGAACTACGACTATCTAGTTCATGTTGCAGTTTTCCTGACATTTCCGCCCAAGTATCACCATTTTGCTCGGTTATTACTCTGTATTTTTGTCCAAAGTCTCCGACGATACGTGCCGGAATGGTATCTTTTCGATCACATATTGACCACTGCTGTTCCCAATGATCATTCCAACCTAACATTTTCAAATCCATATCTGAAATTCCTCCTAAAAGTTTATGAGCAATACTTCTCGCTATACTTCGAATAAACTACATCGGAAGCATTGAACTTTGAATATAAACACAAAAAAACCGCCGAAATATTGTTCCGGCAGTAATCTAAATAGAAGATCACACATCATGCAGATGTGTTTCTTCGCTAAGTATGAACTTAGACACAAAACCGCAGGAACCAGAACGGTCCCTACGGTTAGATTGAATAAACTATAGCTATACACCAAGTTCACTTCAAATTCTTATATTACCCGTTGTAAAAGAGACCGTCCAACTAGCCATATTAAATTTGTTGGGTTGTTCAGTTATCATATAGGCCATTGTCATCATCTCCCTTACCTGTTTTATATTGCAATAATATGCTTCATTCTTCGCATTTGTCAAGTAGCTATATTATCTCCAATAACTCATTCAATTGATCAATGCTCTTCCAAGGTTTCATTCCAAGCGAATCGTCCCACTTATGATTCCGTCTTAACCAGACCCCTCGAATCCCTAACTGGTTCGCACCCCAGATATCATTCACAGGATGATCTCCAACAAAGACGCATTGTTCTGCTTCTACCTCAAGCTGATCTAATGCCATTTGGTATATTCGTGGATCTGGTTTCTTCATGCCGGCATCCTCTGACACAATCACGGTATGGAATGAATCCCTTAGTTGTAAATTATCCATTTTGCCATACTGAATCTGATGTTGACCATTCGTCATAACTGCCATGAGATAACCACGATGTGAACAATATGCCAACACTTCTTCCACATAATCCATTCGACATGCATGTGTCATATAATGTGTATTGTAAAATGTTTTGATCTCAGCTGCTGTAAGTGGTTTTTTCCAAGGAAGAACCTCTACCATCTCTTCAAAAAACGCCTGTTTGTCCCGATATCCATCCGCATCTCTGACGATCAGATCAGAAACGATGACATCTTGTGTTTGTGGATCCAAATGATCTAAATGTTCACACACAAATTGTTCTGCGTATTTACGAAACGTCATATCTCGGTCCATTAACGTATTATCAAAATCAAAAATAATCGCCTTAATCATCAAGTTCATAATCTCCCTTCGCTACAAAAAGAATATCACATTCTGGCATTCAATTCATTTTTAGGGTAGGATTATAATGTTTGAACTACACTAATGGCTACATCACGAAGGAGGTTCATTATGAAAGACGTCATCATTATAGGAGCCGGTCCATGCGGGCTATCCGCAGCAATTGAATGTAACCGCCGGGGACTAACCACACAACTTATTGAGAAGCACCATATTGTTCGTTCTATCTTTCTATATCCTACATATATGCAATTTTTCAGTACTGCTGAGATGCTAGAAATTGGGGATGTTCCTTTTACTACACCAAATGATAAACCTTTTCGTCATGAAGCACTCGCGTACTATCGTAAAGTTGCCTCTCACTTCAACCTGAATATTACTTCTTATGAGGAAGCTGTTTCAATCGAACGCCATGAGAATGGCTTTTTCACTGTTCATACAAAAGATAAACGTGGTCACGAGCTACAGCATGAAGGTAAGCATGTCGTGATTGCAACTGGTTATTTCGATCATCCCAACTTTATTGGCATTCCGGGAGAAGAACTTCCCAAAGTAACGCATTATTTCCGTGAAGCCCATCCTTATACTGGCACCAAAGTAGCTATTATTGGGGGAAGTAACTCTGCTGTGGATGCAGCTCTAGAACTTAGTCGTGTAGATGCAGAAGTCACTGTGGTATATCGTGGGGAGACAATTTCGAACAATATTAAACCATGGGTTCGCCCACTATTTGAGGGTCTCGTTAATAAAGGTAGTATTCGCCTTCACCTGAATTCGAAAGTAACTGAGATTAATGAAGATACTGTGGTTGTAACTACAAATGAAGGTCAAAAAACAGTCATAGACAATGATTTTGTACTTGCACTAACAGGATTCCATCCAGACCGTCAGTTACTTGCTTCATCTGGTGTGCAACTTAATGGAGATATGGAGAAGCCTGCCTATAATCCAGAAACGATGGAAAGCACTGTTCCAGGGCTTTATGTCGCTGGTGTTATCGCATCTGGTAGTAATGCCAATGAAGTATTTATCGAGACGGGTCGTGTTCATGGACGTTTAATTGCTGAACACATTCGCCCTAGCCAGCTATAACTTAAAGGAGTGTTTCGTTACATGGATATTACGTCACTAATCTTATTGGGGATGGCTGGGTTAGGAATTATAAGTAACAATTCTGCGATCACTATTGCAATGATCGTCTTGCTCCTACTGCGCGTTACTCATTTCACCCATGTATTCCCGTGGTTAGAGAAATACGGTTTAACTATTGGGATCATTATCCTTACGATTGGTGTGATGTCGCCACTAGCAAGCGGTACGATGAGCCTATCTGCGATTACTTCATCCTTCCTGCATTGGCAATCGTTATTAGCCGTAGCAATCGGTATGCTAGTTGCCTATCTCGGCGGCCGTGGAGCTACGCTCATGGGAAGTAACCCTACCGTAGTAGCAGGTTTACTAGTGGGTACTGTGTTGGGTGTAGCACTATTTCGTGGAGTTCCTGTTGGTCCGCTTATCGCTGCTGGTATTCTTTCTTTGTTGATTGGTAAGGGTTAAACAAAAGGCGTCCTAGCATAACGAGCTAGAACGCCTTTTGTTAAGATTTCCATCACCTATTAACTATCCAAATGCTGCACATTGTACAATCGAGCATAACTTCCATCCAACCCCATCAACTCATGATGTGTTCCACGTTCAGTAATACTACCATTCTCCAGCACAACGATGGAATCTGCGTGAGTAATGGTGGATAACCGATGTGCGATAATTAACGTTGTACGATTCGCAGAAAGTGTCTGCAAGGATTGTTGAATCAGGTGTTCAGATTCTAAATCCAGTGCTGATGTTGCCTCATCCAATATTAGAATATCTGGATTCTTCAGAAAGACGCGTGCGATAGCTAAACGTTGCTTCTGACCACCAGATAATTTAACACCACGTTCTCCTACTTCTGTATCGTATCCTTTAGGCAGATTCATAATGAAATCATGCGCATTAGCTGCAATTGATGCTGCTATGATCTCATCCTCCGCTGCATCCGGATTTCCGAGCAATATATTGTCCTTAACAGATCCACTGAATAAGAAATTGTCTTGGAGAACCATCCCAATTCTACTACGTAAGCTTTCTAAAGTGAGATCTCGAATATTATGGCCATTGACCAAGATTCCACCTTGTTGAATATCATAGAATCGAGGAATCAAGCTAATAAGTGATGACTTTCCTCCACCACTCATACCTACGAAAGCTACCGTCTCTCCTGCTCTGATATCTAGATTGATATCTTGCAAGATCCAATCATGATCGTTATTATATTTGAACCATACATGCTCAAATGAAATCTTCGTGGCTCTTCCTTCCAATATTGTAGCATCCGGTTCATCAACAATATCATAAGGGACATCCATCAACTCCATCACTCGCTCTAAAGAAGCCGAAGCCTGCGTTAATACAGTAGATGAATTAATTAAACGTCTAAGTGGTGCATACAATCGATCTAGGTATCCAAAGAAGGCGACAAAGGTTCCTAGTGTCAGATTCCCTTGAATAACTTGATAACCACCATATCCGATTACCAGGATCGGTGATATATCCGTAATCGTATTAATGACTGCAAATGTGATTGCATTCCAGCGTGTCTGAGCCAACGCCTTATTAAGGAAATTCCCATTCGTATTTTCGAATTTATTCTGATCATATTTCTCTAATGTGAAGCTACGTATAACTGAGATCCCTTGAATTCGTTCATGCAGATAAGATTGAATACCCGCTAAAGCTTGTGAACGATCTTTCGTAAGCTTTTTCAATCGTTTATACAATATTTTCACTGCAATCGCATACAGAGGGAGCATAGCAATAGCCACCAAAGCCAACATAGGATTCAAATAGAAGATAACGATTAATACGAACACAAGTGTAAACATGTCCAACCAGATATTCATCATGCCTACTTCTACAATATTCTTGGTCTGCTCCACATCGTTGATGAATCGAGAGATAATTTCACCAACCTTTGTATTCTGGTAATATCTCAGCGATAACTTTTGCAAATGAGCATACAGACGATTCCTAATATCAAATAAAATTTTATTGGTAATGAGTTGAGCGAAATATTGTCGATAATACTCAATTGGTCCCCTAATGATGACGAATAGTACTAACGCTCCACCAAGAATTTTCATCAATTGCGATACTTTTTCTTGAATCGAAAGAGGTGAATCCCCTACTAATAAATCGTCGACTACATATTTCATGATCATTGGTAAAGTTAATGGAATACTGAACTTTATCATCCCAATAATCAGCGTAATAATAATTAATTTCATATATGGTTTAATAAATACGAAATAAGCTTTCCATGGCTTCAACTTTTACAGCTCCCCCTTCAAAATGATAACGGATCTTAACACGTCCCATTTATGCACAACTAAAAACTCCTTTCCTTATCGAAAAGGAGCTTTGTTTATAACAACATAATCGCTATTACCCATTTACGAAAACCAATTATTTGACTTCTTCATAAACATAATCAATATCGTCTTCTGACTCGTTATATTTCACGACTAGATCATACCCTTCAAGATACCATACGTCCTGTTCTTCTAAATAAAAGTGAATTCCTTCTACGTCTTGAAATAAGGTACTATGGGTAGGCTTCTCATCCGATATCCCTAAAGAGAATCCAGGATGTAACCCTCCTCCGGAACTATAACGTGGAAAAAAACGTACGCAATCGCCCTGATCTAAATTTAGTTCTCTCTTATACCAACGAGCTGCGTCGGTACTCATTACAATATTCATGAACCACAACTCCTTCAGCAATTAGTCTCCATCTATGTCTATATATCATACCTGAAGCCGCATCAAAAATACATAGACCACCATGTTTACTTCATTCAAAACACGAACATACAGTCTTATTAAAATAAAAATTGACAATTTTGAAGACATGATGGTAAGATTTTGGCAGTAAGAGATCCACAAAAATTTACGAAGAAAGGGTGAGTACAATGATCAACTATATGTTTAGACCTTTGAATCAAAGTGTGCATAATAAACTACAATTGAATATTGGAGCAACCCTACTGATGGATTCATTCTAACGAAGCTGTAAGAACTTCTTAGAATTTCTGAATTGAATATCCTATGTTAGCGGCGGTTGCTCAAATCAACCGTACGCATGATAAGTTAAGATATCAAAGGCATATCGTCCGTTCACGGATGCTCTGCCTTTTTTTGTGCTCTTATCTTAGGTTTTGAATTCATCAGTAGGTTTATCTTGAGAGGATGTGTTTGTTTTGTTTTCTGTTTTAAAAAAATTAGGTTGGTTTTTCAGTCAAGAGAAAAAGCGCTATGTAATTGGTTTAATCATGTTGATTGTATGTGGGATCGGCGAATTGCTACCTCCACGTTTACTTGGAAATGCAATTGATGATATCGTTACTGGCTCGATCACGGCTCCTTCGCTTATTGGCTATATCGTATCTATCATTGGCATTCTGATTGTTATTTATTTGATCACCTACATATGGATGCACAGACTATTCGGGGGTGCGAACCTTGTTGAACGAATTCTCCGTTCACGGTATATGAATCATTTATTAGGAATGACACCTCCGTTCTTTGAAAGAAATCGTACAGGCGATTTGATGGCCAGAGCGACAAACGATCTTCGCTCTGTTGCTGCAACAGCTGGTTTTGGAATATTAGTCATGACAGATTCAACAATATTCTTACTTACTATCCTATTTGCCATGGGATTTCTCATCAGCTGGCAGTTAACCTTAGCAGCGATTATCCCCCTGCCCTTTATCGCACTGGCGATGAAGATTTATGGGAAAATCGTTCACGAACGTTATTCCTTAGCACAGGATGCCTTTGGTGATATGAATGACCAAGTGCTTGAATCCGTGGCTGGTGTACGTGTCATACGTGCTTATGTTCAAGAAAGATCAGATCAACAACGTTTTCAAGACATTACCGATGATGTATACCGCAAAAATATGAGCGTTGCTAAAGTTGATGCTTTCTTTGAACCTACCATTCGTTTATGTGTTGGATTAAGTTATGTGATTGGTCTTGCCTATGGTATTTACCTTGTGTTCAAGAATCAGATCACCCTTGGAGATCTCGTGTCCTTTAATATGTACCTTGGGATGATGATCTGGCCTATGTTCGCCATAGGGGAATTAATTAATATTATGCAACGCGGTAGTGCCTCTCTGGATCGTGTAGATGAGATTCTGACCGTTGTGCCTGATGTCGAAGATGTTGCTGATCCTACGTCTGTAGGTGTTCCTCAGCGAATTGAAATAAAGGATGTTACATTCCGTTATCCAACATCTACTGTTGATAATCTTAAGAATATCCAGCTCACTCTGCAAAAAGGGCAAACCCTTGGAATTGTCGGACGTACAGGTAGTGGTAAATCCACTTTACTTAAACAACTCCTTCACGAATATCCTGCAGGAAGTGGAGAAATTCTTATCTCTGGAATTTCGATTGAACAGATTGCCAAAGATGAGCTTCACAGCTGGATCGGTTATGTACCACAAGAACAGATACTATTCTCCAAATCGGTACGTCAGAACATTCAATATGGACTGAAGGACGCAAGTGACGATTTGATTATGGAAGCCATCTCCACGGCTGCCTTCGAGAATGACCTTGTAACACTCTCAGATGGTCTTGATACACTCGTAGGCGAGAAAGGTGTTGCTCTATCCGGTGGTCAGAAGCAACGAGTTGCTCTAGCAAGAGCGTTTATTGGCAATCCAGAGATTCTTATCTTAGATGATGCTCTTTCTGCTGTTGATGCTAGAACAGAAGCACGCATTATAGAGAATATCCGACTCAAACGAGCGGGTAAGACAACAATGATATCTACTCACCGCTTGTCTGCTGTAGAGCATGCCGACTGGATTGTCGTACTTGAAGAAGGCGATATTATCGAAGAAGGTACGCACGAAGAATTGGTAGCTCTCGGTGGATGGTATCGTGAACAATATGAACGTCAACAAGTGGAGAACAATCTAACCACTGAGGAGGTGTCTTAATTGAATGTAGGAAAAAGATTATTCCAATATGCCCTTACGGCTAAAGTCACCTTCATAGCTGCTATCATTACATTATGTATAGGTGTTGCTGCAGAACTCGCAGGACCATTTATTGCGAAAGCCATGATTGATGACCATATGCTCGGCATAGAACAACCATTCTTTGAAACGGATTCATCCACATCAGAAAATGCTGTACTCTATAATGGACATTCCTATAAACGTGGTGATCGTTTCGCCGAGAACGAGAATAAGGGCCAAGAAGTTCGGATTCTTCAGAAAGGCACAACTTTCTATTTCATCGATCAAGCCGTTGAAGTAGCTGAAGGTAAGCGTGAGGTTGTGGATGGTCAAATGACTATTACAAACGGCTCTCTAGTGTCCACTTATCCGGTCACAGCCTTGACAGCTGAACAACTATTTTCCTTTTACAAACCAGAAATACCGGGGATTATGAAGCTCGTAGGACTATACCTTATCCTATTAGTTGTGACGATATTCACTGAATTTGGGAAGACATACTGGTTGCAGTCATCTGCTAACAGAGTTATTCAGAAATTGCGAACCGATGTGTATGCTCATATTCAACGGCTACCCGTTCATTTCTTCGATAACTTACCAGCTGGGAAAGTCGTTTCTAGAATTACCAATGATACTGAAGCGGTTAAAGATCTATTCGTAGCCGTTCTATCTAATTTCAGTTCAGGAGTGGTCTATATTGCGGGTGTTTACGTCGCCCTGTTTATACTGGATGTTCGACTTGGGTTAGTCTGCCTATTCGTGATTCCAATATTGATCGTATGGATCATTCTATATCGAAAATTCGCAACGAAATATAATACCATCATTCGCTCTCGACTTAGTGAAATCAACGCTATCATTAATGAATCTATTCAAGGTATGTCGATTATCCGGGTATTTCGTCGTCAAAAACAAACGAAGGATGAATTCGAAGCTCTTAATCAAGATTACATGAAGTATCAGAACAAAATGCTTAACCTGAATGCATGGACAACACATAATTTAGTCAATGTATTACGTAGCTTTTCCTTCGCGGTTCTGTTAGCCTATTTCGGATATGGTTCATTGAATGGTGCTAACGCTGTATCACTTGGTGTTCTCTATGCTTTCGTCGATGTCCTCGGTCGGTTATTCCAACCGATTACAGGAATGGTGAACCAGCTAGCAGCACTTGATTCTTCCATGGTATCTGCAGGTAGAGTCTTCACTCTCATGGATGAGCCAGGAGAAGATGTGACCGATGGAAGTATGCCGCGTTACAAAGGTAATGTCGAATTTAAAGATGTATCCTTTGCATATAAAAAAGATTATGTACTTAAGAATATCTCTTTTGAAGCTAAACAAGGTCAGACGGTCGCACTGGTAGGTCATACAGGATCGGGCAAAAGTTCCATCATCAATCTGTTATTCCGTTTCTATGATCCACAGAAAGGAAGCATAACCATAGATGGGCAAGAAGTAACGGGGATTCCTAAACAATGGCTTCGTCATCATATGGGGATTGTATTGCAGGATCCTTATCTTTTCACAGGGACCGTGTCTTCGAATGTTAGTTTAGGGGATGAACGTATAACTCGTGAGCAAATTGAGAAGGCCTTGTGTGATGTAGGGGCAGAACGTATCCTTGCCCACCTACCCAAAGGATTTGACGAACCTGTTGTTGAGAAAGGAAGTACTCTATCTGCAGGCCAACGTCAACTAATCTCCTTCGCACGTGCATTGGCATTCGATCCAGCGATCCTTATTCTCGATGAGGCTACTGCGAATATTGATACGGAGACCGAAAGCCTGATTCAATCAGCGCTAGAAGTTCTGAAGAAAGGTCGTACGACATTTATAATCGCACACCGATTGTCAACCATCCGTACTGCCGATCAGATACTTGTGTTGCATCGTGGAGAGATTGTTGAGCGAGGTAGCCATGATGAACTCTTAGAACTTGGTGGTCGTTACTATCAATTGTATCAATTGCAACAAGGTAATGTCTTACCAGAACCTGTTGCAGGAGAGCCAATTATAGAAGGTACCATTCAACCAACTATTCAAACTGTGTCTGGAGTGTAATGCAACATTTAGTAAATGCTTCACTATAATATAAACTGTAACCCGAAAGAAAGACACCTTGTTAAAGGTGCTCTTCATTCGGGTTATTTTATTTAAATGGAATAGAAAATTTGAATAAAGCCCAGGCAACTTACACCTAGACTTTACCACCTGAATCCGTATCCAGACCAAGTGTACGATATAATTCCTTTGAATATCCTTGAAGTTTCTTCTCCAACTTCTGTGATTGTTCAGTAAAACTCTTCAGCTCACGAATCATACGTGAACGCCCCCCCGGGCTGAAGGTTTCTTGAATTCGTTCTTTGAAATAATCGTGCACAATATAATTCCGTTGCTTCCATAATTTTTTCAATTGAATGGTTTCTTCTTCTGAGAATGGAAAATGATGCTGTATTTCCTGTACTAATTGACCTAACGAACTACTTAACTTCCGTTGATAAAGTTCAGTAAAATCTTCTTCAGATGGGATTTTCCCCTCCGATAACTTCATGAGCATCAATAAATTAACTAGCTGCTGCTCCAAAGCTTGAGAAGAGTATACAGCAAGCCCAAAATAGGCGAAAACATCTCTTGAATGATCACTATCGAGCAGTCTATATGTCACCGTTCATCCGCTCCAATCACGATCAACTCATTCACACCCAATGCTAGCTGATCTACTTAGTACTCCTTATGTTAAAGGAAATTAAAGAATCAAGCAATATGAGATTCTTTAATTCATTTATTATATTCCTTTTTCACATTCGAGTAGGGGTATGAAGTCCGAGAATATTCATTGTTCTCTGCAACGATTCTCCAGTTAATTCCGTTAATAACACACGAATTCTTCTTAGATCTACATCCTCACTTATTACGCGTTCTTGGTTGTAGAAATGATTGAAAGCCTGCGCTACATCTAATACATATCTTGCCAATACAGAAGGTTCATTATTCTGTATCCCACGTTTCAAATGATCAGGAAAAGTAATAAGAAGTTTAAGAAGCGCCCATCCCGATTCACCTAATGATTCTGAATAGTTATGCTGTAATGTTTGAGATTCCACCTTATCCTTATCCTTATCCTTCCCCATCTGATCTAGCTCGAACAACTCACTCTTCGAAAGAATACTTTGCGTTCTAGTATACGTATATTGTAAGTAAGGACCTGTCTCACCATCGAAATTCAAAGCATCTTCCAACGAGAAATCCACTTCATTCGTCCGATTATTCTTGAGATCACCAAAGATAATAGCACCTATCCCTACAGCTTGTGCCACTGACAATTTATCCGGCAATGCTGGATTTTTTTCTTCTATGACCTTTAATGCTCTGGATACAGCTTCATCTAACACATCTTCAAGATATACAATCTTACCACGACGGGTAGACATCTTCTTACCTTCAAATTTCATTAATCCAAAACTTACATGTTGGCAATCCTTTACCCAATCGGCTCCCATTTTGTTCAAGACTGCAAATACTTGCTGAAAATGAAGCTGTTGCTCACCCCCAACAACGTATAGGATTTGATCAGCTTTCATCACTTGATGACGATAGAAGGCTGTCGCCAAATCACGGGTAGGGTATATTGTCGTTCCGTCCGATTTCATAATTAAGCAAGGTGGCATTCCTTTTTCTTCCAAGCGAACCACAAGTGCCCCTTCGCTCTCTTCTAGCAATTCCATATCCTTCAGTTCTTGAACAACCGCACCCATCTTATCATTATAAAAGCTTTCTCCAAGTACATAATCAAATGTAATATTTAATCTTTCATACATTCTATTGAACTCCTGCATACTCACTTCCACAAAGTAATTCCACAAGCGATTCGCTTCGTGATCTCCAGATTCCAATAGACGGAACCAATTTCTAGCTTCTGGATCCAAACTTTGATCTTCTTCTGCTTCTTCATGAAACTTTACATATAACCGTAAAGACTCCTGAATTGGATTCTCCTTTAAGGCTGCATCATTTCCCCAACGTTTATACGCTGTAATTTGTTTACCGAATTGCGTTCCCCAATCTCCTAGATGATTAACGCTGATAGGTTCATAACCTGCCGTTTGATACATTTTGTACAATGCTGCTCCAATCATCGTTGAACGAAGATGACCTATCCCGAAGGGCTTCGCGATATTAGGAGATGACATATCAATAATGACTTTTTTCCCTTGGCCTATATTGATCTTAGCATCATTATTTTCTCTCAAAGTTTCCATCATCTTGCCTGCATAAACATCGCGATCAAAAAACAAATTAACATACGGTCCAGCTGCTTCAACCTTGATTCCATCCACTTGGATAACATCTGCTAACTGTAAAGCAATTTGCTGAGGCGATTGTTTATACTGCTTAGCTAAACGATAACATGGGAATGCCATATCCCCCATAGCTGCTGTAGGTGGTGTTTCTAACATCTCCTCAACCTCTTCTAATGACAAGGAAACATGTGGCTCTATCACTTCTGTAGCCCATTTCTTTAACATAATGAATCATCCTCCAATTTTACGATTTATATTATTAACAATCCTGACCTTTTATTTCATCAAAAAAAGCCCTCATCTCTATGAATAAGAGACGAGAGCTTACATTCCCGTGGTACCACTCTAGTTGAATTCTTATACAGAGGTGTAACCTCTCATAAGTAATTCCGCTTAATGATCTATAACGAAGATCAATCGGACTAATCTACTGATCATAACAAGGATTCATTATGACGTTGGAATAGCCATCTCCTGGGTGCGCTTCATCAGAGTCCAATATACCGGCTTTCACCTATCCCGGCTCGCTACTTTATCAGTCACTCTCATTACTCTCCCGCTCAAAGACGTTTAATATACAATAGTATACACACAATTAACCTATTTTTTCAAGCTCATCTAGAGCATTCTTCAGCGCAGCTTGAGAGAAATGTTCCCCAATAAAGACAACAACATCAGGAACAACACCTTGAGGATTAATCTTCAAAAAGTCTGCTTCACGAAATGCATATTGGAACAAAAAACGACTGGTCGTATCACTAAACGTCATGACACCTTTGGCACGATATACTTCCCGAGGTAGTTGATTGACCAATTCCTCAAATCTCTGGCTATCGATGGGACCTTTGAAATAATGAGTATACACCATCACATGATCATGCGAATGATGTGCATGATCATGTGATTCTTCATGTTCATGCTCACGATTCATGATGTGTTCAAGATGATGCACATCGGATCCGAATAAAGGAACCCAATCCACATCACAACGAACAGAAGGAATGATAGGTGCATACTCGTTCCAACGAGATAAGATTTCTTTTACCTTCGCTTGCTCTTCTTCACTTACACGGTCAACCTTATTAAGAATAAGGTAAGATGCACATCGGATCTGTTCTTGCATCAAACGATATGTCTTACCTTGTTGATGTTCATATAACTCCAATAAATGTCTTGCGTCAACGACGGTAATGACACTCTTCAGATCAATTCTCATATATAGAGCAGCTTCCGTTACACCATCCAATATTTCCATTGGATTAGCGATCCCTGTGGCTTCTATAACGATGACATCAGGTGATTCTTTCTGAATCAGATTAGATATCTCTAAGCTCAAATCACCTCGAATAGTACAGCAGATACATCCACTAAGCATTTCGGTCATAGGGACCGTCTCTTCGATCAGTGCACCTTCTAAATTAACGTCACCAATCTCATTCATTATCACTGCTGGTCTTAACCCCTGTTCTTGCCAATAAGTCACCATACGTTGTAATAATGTTGTTTTCCCACTGCCTAGGAATCCAGATAATATATAAATAGGTGTAACACGCTCACTTAATGTATTCAGATTCATCGTTGCTTCTCCTCCAACTCGTACTATCTCTGTTAGCCGAGTTTACTATATGAAAGCCATCACTGCAACTTCATTTCATGACTTCTTTACGAGTTTCATTGGGCAATTCCAATGAAATATTCCCTTCTTTATTGGTCACTTCGCCACCAACACGGTGCTCAAAACCTAGTAGTGTAAATTTTTTATCTACATCGATACTACGACTTATTTCTGTACTACTATCACCCGAGTAACCAAAATTATAATATAACATTTTTTTATTTATTGTGGCTGCCGTTCCCTTCTTGTCGAACACTTTATAATCAAGAAAGTTTTGTAGCATATCCCCTTTTTGAATATGCGCTTGCCAAGTTACAATCGGGAAATCATCTTTGAATTCGTATAATAAGACCGTATCCCCTTTCAAGACATAGAAACGAAGAGACTCTCCCTCTGGAAATAAAAAGGTACTGCTATGGTCTTCCTCATCAAAAGTAACATCTAACGGACTTTGTTCGTAATGCACAATAGATAAATCAATTAGATCCATCGCTAACTCTCGTGATTGTTGCAACGTACCTTCATATAGAGTTTTTCGTTCTTTATCACTTAAGGGTGACTTAATCGTAACCGATTGACTATCCCAATCAATACCATACCCATAATGCTCTGATAGAAAGCGTAATGGTACATATAGACGATTATTCTCTAAATGCACCGAAACATCTATTGAAATTTCACCGGAATAATCAGGTTTACCATCAATAGATGCGATATTCTTACCCACTGTAAGGATGAGACTTTCAGCCCATTTGCGTATCGTTACTGTGTTAGCCTTTTGATCCCAAGCTACTTTTGCACCTAATGCCTCGGATACAACTCGAATAGGAACCAGTACTCTACCTTGTTTAATAATAGGAGCCACATTAGTCTGAATTTTATCGTTATTCACATAAATTTGGATTGGTTCAGCGGCACTTGCAATCGAAGTAACGCTTAATATGCTGACAATTGAAAGTGCGGTTAGTAGTTTTTTCACGTGGTTCTCTCCTCTTCCAAATATTCCCCCATAACTAACATCGGGTTCTAACTCATCATATTCCTTATTTGCTTATTACCACTTAAACGTTAAATAGACTCAAAATGTTCCAAATTTATGGATAGTTTATTTTTCATTCATAGTTTCATGTTATAAAGTAACCATTCATGGGAATCAATTTCATAATCGCATATCCAGCTTGAATGTGGATTATATATTGATCGGAATGTTTCATTCCGTCTATATATAGCTACATTTATAGCATTTTGCGTAATTATGAAATTGATTCTGTATAACAAAACTATGAATAACCTTCTGTCAAAAAGATAATAAAAACAGAGTGCAGATGCTGTACCCAGCCTTCTACACCCTGTTATTTTCACATCGATATGAACCATGATAATCTATATACTATCTTAATTTTACCACAGTGCGCCCAACAGCATCACCCTGCAATATTAATTCTAGAACACTAGATAATTCATGTAATGAAATTTCCGTTATACCAGCCTGTAATAATTTATGTGGTTTCCAAGCTTCAGCTAGTTTACTCCAAACAGCTTGTCTATGTTTCATCGGACAATATACAGAATCAATTCCTAGTAATTGTACACCTCGTAATATAAATGGATAAACCGTATTGTCAAATTTCGAACCACCCGCTAGACCGGATAATGCAACACCGCCACCATATTGAACTGACTTAAGTAGTTCCGTAAGTTGAGGTCCGCCTACAGGATCAACCACACCCGCCCAACGCTCTTTCGCAAGAACTCCCTTAGCTGGTACTAGCACTTCATCTCGACTAACTACTGATGTCGCACCTAATTGATGGAGCCATTCACTTTGTGTTGCAAGCTTCCCTGTACTAGCCACTACGTCAAATCCAAGTTGTGCCAAAATACATACAGCTACACTACCTACGCCACCCGTTGCTCCTGTTACAAGAACAGGTCCTTTATCAGGACTTAGTCCATTCAGGATGAGTCGATCCACGGATAAAGCAGCTGTAAATCCAGCTGTACCGATGCTCATCGCTTCTTTGAAATTCAGTCCCTTGGGAAGGGGGACCAACCAATCACCACGTACCCTTGCAAATTCACTATATCCTCCAAAATGGGATACGCCAAGTTCATAACCTGTACATAGAACTGCATCTCCTTCATCGAAACGAGGGTGATTTGATTCTATAACGGTTCCCGCTAAATCAATACCAGGAATAAACGGATATGAGCTAACGATTCTCCCTTCAGGTGAATTTGCTAACCCATCCTTGTAATTCACACTTGAGTAATCTACCTGTACAAGGACATCACCTACTGGTAGCTGTTCTATATTTATAGTCTCAATTGCGTTACGAAAACCTTGCTCATCTTTATGGATCATAAATGCCTGGAATTTATTCATTGATGTGCCAACCTCCTTAATTCATTATTAATCGCATTAAATATTTATACCATCGTATTAATCCAAGTATAAACGCCTTCGGCGTCCTTATAAGGACGGTAAGTGTTTAAGCGAGAAATATAAGATATAAAGTATAGCGTAAAACTTATACTTTATATCTTATATTTTAAAGAAGGCTCCACCCAGTGTGAAGCCTTCTTTATTTGAAAGTACATTATAAGTAAGGATTTTCGTGCTTAGCTTTTAATACATTCCAGCGTCGATCAACTTCATTCTGGAAACTAAGATATGCAGCTTCATTCTCTGGTTTAAGTAAATGACGTGTTTTGCCCATCCATTTCAGCCATTCACGAAGCTCAACCTTATTGTTCTTAGTTTCTGGGTTATGTGTAATATTGGTACATCCATGCTCTACCTCATAGAGTGGGAAGAAACAAGTTTCTACTGCTGCATTCACAATCTGCGTTCCCTCGTTATCGTTGGATAACCAGTTCAGTGGGCAGGCAATTAGTATTTTACCATACACCAATCCTTCATTCTGAGCATAATATTGAGCTTTGGCTGCTTTCTTCACTAAATCCTGAGGAAATGCCTCCGAACCCGTAAATACATAAGGAATATTCGTTGCTACCATAATTTGTGCAGTATCTTTATGTTGCGTCGTCTTCCCTTGTTGGTTCGTCCCAATATTTGAAGTAGAAGTTCGGTTTCCGATCGGCGTTGAATAGGATTGTTGCGCTCCAGTATTCATATATCCCTCATTATCGTACTCAATAATGATCATTTTATGATTCCGCATCGCTGCCCCAATCGCAGGCCCCATTCCAATATCCATACCGCCGTCACCGGTAACCATAACAAACGTGAAGTCCTCTTTTAATCCCAGATGATCTAATTCACCACGTCGCTTGCGTTCCCAGAACATTTCCACAACACCTGATAAGGTTGCAGCCCCATTCTGGAATAAATTATGGATATAAGTCGCTTTATGCGCAGAATAAGGATAACCTGTAGTTGTAACCATCGCACATCCCGTATGATACAACGCAATAATATCTCCTTCTATTCCTTTGAAGAACGTTTCAAGCCCTGAGAAGATCCCACATCCTGGACAAGCACCATGCCCTGGTGCTAAACGTTTAGGCTTCTTTGTAAGTGAACGCAGAGGGGGAATTCTCACACTTAATTTACCTGTCTCTTCATCCTTCTTCACAGTAATTAGACCCGTCTTCAGATCCTCGAATCTCATAGGCTTTAGAACACGCTGAGGAGCCTTAGATGCTTCTCCCACCGTATGGCCATAATAGTCAAATGCAACCTCTACAGCGCCCTTCTCTACCGCTTCTATAGCCAACTTAAATAACTGATGGCCATCCTCGGCATAGAACTCTTTGCCACCCAATCCATAGATCCGACTGACGACTTGGGTCGTCGTGTTACCATAAGTGAACAGAGCTGCCTTCACTTCATTCACCATATTCCCTCCATGAGCTCCATATGAATCTGCTCGATCACCTACCGTGATCGCCTTCACATGCTTCAAAGCTTCAGCAATTTGCTTCTGTGGAAAAGGACGGATCATATTAGGTGCAATCGAGCCTGCCTTGATTCCTTGGGTGCGAAGCTGATCTACAACATCCTTGATAATCTCAGATGCTGAGTTCAAAAGGAATACAGCTACTTCAGCATCATCCATACGATACATATCTAGCATTTCATATTCTCGCCCTGTTAATTGCTTGTATTCTTTAGCTATCTCTTCGAATACTTCGCCGGCATTATACATAGCTTGTGACTGCTGATATTTATTATTAATATAGTCAGGTTCATTCATATATGGACCGACGGTAATCGGGTTCTCGCGATCTAACGTATTGGCGTAGCCCTCTGGCGGCTTTTCTCCCACTAACTTATAAACATCCTCACGATGTGCGAACACCTGTACACGACGCTTCTGATGTGATGTGAAGTATCCATCTGATGCTACTAAGACAGGAAGGCGAACGTCTTGATGCTCAGCTAGTTTTAGGGCAATCAGATTCATATCGTAGACTGACTGCGGATCACGACACATTAAGATAGGCCAACCTGTATTTAATGAGAAATACAAATCCGAGTGATCACCATGAATATTTAGCGGACCAGAGATCGATCGGCACACTAGATTCATGACCATCGGGAATCGTGACCCTGACTGCACAGGCATCTGTTCTAGCATAAACATGTAACCATTAGCACTGGTTGCGTTAAATACACGTCCACCTGCTGTTGATGCCCCGAAACATATCCCAGCAGAACTATGTTCTCCATCTGAAGGAATCAACTTTATATCATGATGACCATTAGCTTTCATTAAATCTAGATATTGCGCCACCTCCGTTGAGGGGGAGATTGGAAAATAACCCATCACGTGATAATTAATTTGTTGTGCTGCATAGGCAGCCATTTCATTGCCGGACTCATAGACGAATAACTGCTCCACGCTAGAAGAGCCGACCTCTTTTTCATAATGAATAGCCATTAGAGCTTCCCACCTTTCACCCATTATCTATACTAAATCAAAAATATGTTTAACACTCTGAGCATCCGCTACACCATCTTGTTCAAGTACACTTGAGAGGGCATCCGTTGGACAAGCCTCGATGCATTTCAGACAACCTTTACAATACTGATAGTCAATTCCTTTGAGGAACATTTGCGGTCTTCCTTTTTTATCAGGCTGCTCTTCCCATACGAAGCATATATCCGGGCATACCGTGTCGCATTGAGCACAATGAATACAATCATCAATTTCAAAATGTGGCATCATTCCAGCACGTGAAATACTCAAATCTTTCAAAAAGCTATTCCCAGGATTAGTAATGAGCCCACCCATTGGTTGTGTTTCATAACCTATTACAGGAATATCTGAGCGTACAAAATCCGGCATTGTCATCCCTTGTTCTAGTGGAAAATCTCGTATGATCACTTCGTTATATCCACGCTCAAATGTATTTAAGGCTGAAGCTACACTTTGCGGGTATTTCTTCTCAAGCGATTTATGAATGACATCTTTCATCGTATCCGGGTCAAGGAACGGACATAGGCGGAACATCGCTCCAAGCATCGCCATATTGACTCTATTTTTTTCAGTCAAAGCTATACCAGTCGCGTCGATCACTGCAACTGTTCCTCCGAGCATTTTCATAGCTTTTTTTAATTGTTCAGGAGTTTTCTGCGAATTAACAAGTACAATACTATCTGCATAAATCCCACTAATGACACTGGACGTTTTGGCCAGAGCTTCATGAAAAATGCTGATGACATGTGGTCTTTCTACCGGCGACGTATCACGAATCGGTGTGTTAAGATCGCAAAACCGGATATGTGCTTTCACATGTGAACCTTTCTTCTCCGAACCATATGATGAGAAACTCACACCATTCAGTCCCGCACCATCAACACCAGCTTCTGCTAACATTTTGCCAGCAAGGTTCGCTCCAAGACCTCCGATTGATTCTAATCTAATTTCAAAGAAACCTAGTTCATTTACCTTGGGTAGTTGTACCACCGACATAACCCCTTTCAGGATATTTTCTGTAATGTGATTCATTCATTTTATCGAAATATCAAAAATTTAAGATATGAACTAAATCATATATATCAGATTGAATTGAATGCGGTTTCAATTTGGCTATGTCGAACATCGCTACAATTTGCCAACTCCTGCGCTTTCCCGAGAAATAATTTTAAATTATAGTAGTGAAATCGCGGAATAGTCTTCACAAAAATGGATCAAAAACGCCAAATAGCAGGTCAAGGATAAGCCACCTTGACCTGCTACTTTTTAATATTTGAATAAAAACTGAACGTTTTTCAGTCACCTCAGATCAATCTCTTACATGTCGGTTACTGATGTTAATTATCATCATCTTGCAAATATTCCGCCATCATAGCTTTTTTAAGTTCAAATACTTCTTCACTAATATTCGTACGGTATATTTCCGGGTTCATTTTCCGCAAATATTCTGGCCAGAAAAGATCTAGCTGTTCCATATGATAGGTACGAATAACATCTAGGCTGGGTAGTTCATATACCTGAACACCATCCACATAGATCGGTTCTAACATAGGAATTGCATCATAGTTCCGAATCTTCTTTTGAAGATATGAATGCTGTGGGTTGAATAGCTTGATCGGTCCGCCCCCACGTGGTTGTTCTTCATCTGGGAAACATATATAATCTGCTAATGCTTTACCATTCTTACGATCAATAATACGATATACATCTTTCTTACCAGGTGTAGTTACTTTCTCAGGATTGGCTGAAATCTTAAGTGTTGGTATCATTACACCATCCACATTACGCTCAACGAGTTTGTATACACCGCCTAAAGCCGGTTGATCCGCTGCAGTGATCAGTTGAGTTCCAACTCCCCATGTATCAATTCTTGCACCTTGAGCTTTTAGGTTGAGAATGGTATTCTCATCAAGATCATTGGATGCAACAATCTTAACATCAGGGAATCCCGCTTCATCTAACATTTTGCGAGCGTGAATAGAGAGATATGCTAAATCACCACTATCTAATCGTATAGCGGATAACTTTTTCCCAATCGACTCTAAATATTTTCCGGTCTCAATCGCATGGGGAACTCCACTCTTAAGAGTATCATAAGTATCAACTAATAAAGTCACTAAATCTGGCATAACTTTAGCATAGGCATCAAAGGATTCCTGCTCATTCTTGAAACTCTGCACCCATGAATGGGCATGTGTACCTTTTGTTGGAATACCAAACTTCTTACCCGCTAGCATATTGGAAGTCGCATGAAAACCCGCTATATAAGCAGCCCTAGCACCCCATACTGCAGCATCCGCTTCCTGTGCACGACGTGTTCCAAATTCAAGTAAAATATCCTGTTTTGCAATTTGCCTAATTCTGGAGGCTTTCGTTGCAATTAGTGTCTGAAAGTTCATGAAATTTAGGATGGCCGTTTCAACTAATTGTGCCTCCATCATTCTACCTTCAACCCGAATCAGTGGTTCATCAGGGAATACTAATGCTCCTTCTCGCATGGAAGAGATACTTCCTTTGAATCGAAATTGACGCAGTTCTTCTAGAAATGCTGGATCATAATTCTCTTCTTGTTGTGCAAGATATTCTATGTCATCTTCCGTAAATCGAAGATTGTTAATGTATTGAACAATTCGTTCCAACCCTGCAAACACAGCATAACCATTTCCAAAAGGTAGTCTACGAAAATAGGCTTCGAACACAGCTTTGTTCTCATGTGTTCCTAAGTACCAGTGCGCATACATCATATTAATCTGATATTTGTCGGTATGCAGAGCAAGTTCCTCTGTATTCATGATGTACTCCTCCTTGACTTCACTTCGAGCTTATAATAACTTCTGCACCTAGACTACCTTTGAAATGAGCTAATGCCCATTCATGTCCCTGCGGATTAAAGCTAGCTACTGCATCCTCGAATACCGTTATAGCATATCCTTTGTTATAAGCATCTACAGCTGTATGTAGCACACAAATATCTGTACATACTCCTATTAAATGAACTTTAGTTATCCCACGTTCCTTGAGTAGAATATCTAAATTCGTTCCACAAAAGGCACTGTATCGACTTTTATCCATCCAATAGATTGAATCCATGTTCCGTTGATAAACATTTGCTAGTTCACCGTATAATGCTCTTCCTTGCGTACCCCGAATATTATGTGGAGGGAATAGCTTACTCTCTGGATGGTAAGGGTCATTCTCCTCATGAAGATCAACCGCCATCACGACAAAGTCCCCTTGATCCACATACTGTTGAGTAAGTGTTGCTATCGTCTCCTGGATATCAATAGCTGGTTGACCAACCGGAAGACTTCCTTCCACGAAATCATAAGTGAAATCAATAACAATCAATGCATCCATCATTCTCACTCCTTATATAGAGCCTACACATAATTATGTATAGATCGATAATAACGGAACATCATCCGTAAACATATACAATTGTGCAGAACGTTGTGAATATTGATTAGAGCTAAGTTTCTTACCCGTTTCATCTCTAACTTCTTCCAGAATGCCCTGTCTACTTTGAGTTGAAGTGATTTTACGAATGAAATTAGGTTCCTTGAATTCCGGTACAACTGTTTGAATAACCTGATACAATTCACTTAATGTAAAATGCTTCGGTAGGAACTGCTTAGCAATTGTTGTCTGCAACATCTTCTGTTGAATTTTAATGTAAGCATCGCGAATAATTTCACGGTGATCGAAAGCTAGCTCCAACTGTTCCAAAGCCTCATGAATTCCGAACAATCCAACTTCCTCTGCATCATCCGCTGCCTGTCTTTGCTCTAGCATCCATTCTTCTACTAGTGCAAAAAAGGCATTGCTAATAATCCATCCGCGGGGATCTCTTCCAGGCTGACTGTAAACACCTAAATACTCTAGATGACCTCCATCCACACCCGTCTCTTCTTTGAGCTCTCGCTTGGCTGCATCGTAGATAGATTCGCTTTCTCTGCAGAATCCTCCAGGTAACGCCCACTTACCGGCAAATGGCCATGACCTCCGACGGATAAGCATCACTTTAAGTTCACGAATAGGTAACGTCTTCGTAACCGTCTTCCGTTCACGTTTCGTTAGTGTAAACATAACAATGTCAGCTGGGACACCATCTGGTGTACGATATTTCTGCGTATTATAATTTTTTGGTTGCTTCTCTTCTTCTTCATTCATTATCATCACCACATAACATTCTATTTGATATTATCATTATGATCTTTTGATATTATTTGTCAAGTACCATGACTTACTTCCAATTTACTTCTTGCTGCCCACGACTCGGAAGCTACCTGTAGAAATACAACCTAATGTTCCTTCTTGATCATGAATACGCGCTTCTGTCGTTAAGCTACGGCCCGCTTCGTGGATGACGACGGCTGTAACTGTTAGAAGTCCCATTTTCATTGGAGCTACAAAGTGTACATTCATATTCGTCGTAACACAAGCGTCCACATTCTTGGCAGCAGTTGCAACCATGCCCATCGCTTGATCCATCAATGAAGTAAGTACTCCTCCATGGACAATGCCAAGAGAATTCATATGATGTTCCTTGGCATCCAATGAAATCTTCACTTCTTTTTGATCCCCAGAGATAAATTCACACCCTAGATATCCCCAAAAGGTATCCATACCCTTGGCGATCATACTTTCTAATCCTTCCATAGTAATCCCCCTATTATGTCTCTACTGATGTCTTAACAAAAAGGCGCGGATATTTATCCGCAACCTTGTTGTACATTAACCGCAACTCGATGGTGGTGAGTCTGTTCCCACTTCAACATTCACTTTCTCAGCTACCGTATCTCGGATAACCGATATCACCAATTGCAGTAAATAGTTGATATCACTTTGACTTTGTTGGAATTCAACAACTACGGGGATACCGTCGATCTCATCTTGAAGTTCTTCTATTTCTGCTTCAATCTTAGCAACCATCTCTTTGTTCTGAAAAGATTCGAAAGCAACAACTTCTTTTTGCTTCTTTTTAATGATAGATATCAAGTCTTGTACTCGTATATGGTTCTGAATTTTCTCTTCTGCTTGTTGGAATTGCTTCACTTCTTCGCTACTAGAAATCAAGTTCGCTAATTCTTTCGTTTTCAGCATAATATCTTCTTGGATTACCAAATCTTTCGTATCGTAAGTCATCATTCCATATTTATTAATTTGACCTTTTTCTTCTGACACAAGGATCACTTCCTTATATTATGAATTAATAGCAACAGTCTCAGGTACAATCTCACCTTTAATATACCATGTCTTTACTTCATTTATTTCCACATTTACTAGAGAACCGATCAGGTCTTTGCTACCTTCAAAGTGTACTAGCTTATTACTGCGAGTTCTTCCTGCAAGAACTGACTCGTTATTCTTACTCTCACCTTCTACTAGCACTTCCACAATTTGTCCTTGCATCTTCTCATTATTGTTACGACTGTTATCCATTATTGCCTGATTGAGACGCTGTAAGCGTTCCTTCTTCACTTTCATTGGAACATTATCTTCCATCGACGCAGCTGGTGTTCCTTCACGAGGTGAATAGATAAAGGTGAACGCTGAATCGTAGCCAATATCTTGTACAAGTGTCATCGTTTCCTCAAATTGCTCATCCGTCTCACCAGGGAATCCAACGATTATGTCTGTCGTTAACCCTACATTAGGAATCGCTTTTTTGATCTTATGAGCTAACTCTAAATATCGATCACGCGAATATTTACGGCTCATCTTTTTGAGAACTTCCGTGCTACCAGATTGAACTGGTAAATGCACATGTTCTACCAGATTACCACCTTTGGCCAATACATCCACTAAGTCATCGTCGAAATCTCTAGGATGAGATGTTGTAAACCTTACACGTGGTATATCTATCAAACGCATATCATCCATTAGATTCGCGAAGCTATAAGTAATATCCGTGAAATCTTTACCATATGCATTCACATTCTGCCCAAGCAATGTCACCTCTTTGAAGCCTTGACGAGCAAGATCTCTAACTTCCGCAATCACATCTTCAGGACGGCGACTGCGCTCTTTACCACGAGTGAAAGGGACTATACAATAGGTACAGAATTTATCACAACCGTACATAATGTTGACCCACGCCTTCATACCTTCGCGCTTCTTCGGTAGGTTCTCAATAATGTCGCCTTCTTTAGACCACACATCGACCACCAATTCTTTACTGAATAATGCTTCCTTAATCAGATGTGGTAATCGATGAATATTATGTGTACCAAAAATCAGATCAACGAATCCATGTTTCTGCAAAATACGATTGACCACATTTTCTTCTTGGGCCATACATCCGCAGACACCTAGGATTAAATCGGGTTTCTCTGTTTTCAGATGCATGAGATGTCCAAGTTCACCGAAAACCTTATCCTCAGCATTTTCCCGTATAGCACATGTGTTAAGAAGAATCATGTCTGCCACTTTACGATCTTCCGTACTACGATAGCCCATCTGTTCTAAGAGCCCTTTAATCGTCTCTGTATCATGTTCATTCATTTGGCAGCCAAAGGTATAAACAATATAGTGTTTGCCTTCACCGATCGCTTTCAGTTCGTCTGGGACCGCATTGCCATACAATACCTGAACATCTTCTTTTCCACGTTGTTTTTCTTGTCTATGGTTAGGCTCTGATTTTATATTAATTTCTCTGCCCTTAATTCGAATTCTCTTGCCGAATTCATCTTCAGATAGCACTTTAGCATCAGAGAAATCAAAGTATTTGGAGTAATCTTTCGATTCCTTTCCGGTCTTATCGTTCAGTGAGTTGTGGTTATCATTAGTCATTTCTTTCACGTCCTTTATATACGTTACATATTATTTTCGTCGATATATAATCTATAAATATAACAATCATCAGAAGTTATCACTTTACACTACTCTGCAATTTTTAATTATACCATAACGAGCATAAAAAACGTAAAACAAAAACCCCCCATTTATGATAAAAAGGAGGGAATCATAAATTTCATTATTCACATTGAACTACCTCTAATAATAAAGTTCAAACAACCTATCTTATTTAACTAAAGTAGGCTCAAGAACTTGATGATCAACAGCCTTCACAGTAGGATTAGACCGCATTTGACATTCTCGAAATGCATCATGTTGACAACCTAAACATTGTGATTTGTGTAATTTCGTAAATGAATGGCTTATAGCCTCACCTGTCTGATCAAAAAAGTTCTCTTTTCCAATAACTTCATCCAAATGTATATTCTGAAGTACTTGTAATGGTTGGTTCTGAATTTCTGTGATTAGAACCGTCCCACCCTGCTTAATGAAATATTTCATCACAGTGGTAAAGTTTGCCTCACCTGTTGTATCTATATAGGGGACATTATTCATTTTTAGAATAAGAACTTTGGGTCCATGCGCAATTTCATCCATAATAGATTTCTCGAATTGATCCGCCACCCCAAAAAACAGCGGCCCCTCTAACTCATAAATACTAATATACGGACAATTATGCTCATCATTAACCGTATGTGCAACGACCTGATCATTCTTGGCGAAGTTGTCTGGTAATACTTTTGACATTTTCAAATGTTGACTCATATGTTTGATAAAGACAATCGCTGAACATACTAAACCAATTTCCACAGCTATCGTTAGATCCTTGAATACAGTTAATAAAAATGTCGTTAACAGTACTAACGTTTCCAAAGATTTGGATTTCACAATATGCGCAAACTCATGACGCTCACTCATATTCCAAGCTACAACCATCAGGATCGGTGCCATACTTGCTAATGGTATTCTTGAAGCGTAAGGAGCGAACAGAACAAGCACTAATAGAACAACGATACCATGTATGACTCCTGATATCGGGGAAACAGCTCCATTCTTGATATTCGTTGCCGTTCTAGCAATAGCTCCTGTAGCCGGAATCCCACCAAATAGAGGTGTGATCATATTAGCTACGCCTTGCCCCATTAGCTCTCTATTACTATGATGTCTTGTTCCCGTCATCCCATCAGCCACGACAGCAGATAGTAATGATTCAATCCCGCCTAACATGGCAATCACAAATGCAGGTTGTATTAAATTCTGTATCTTATCCAACGTAAAGTCTGGAAAGTGGAAGTTAGGTAAACTGTTCGAAATAGCCCCATAGGTTGAACCTATTGTTGCCACTTTATCTGGGAATAATAGAGCTGCAACAACAGTTGATAACAATAGGCCTGCCAACGAACTTGGAATTCTAGGAAACAACTTAGGTGTGATGTAGATCGTTGTGAGACAAATTGCCGCGACTAGAATACTATAGCTATTGGTTGCACCTAGATGCATTACTACTTCTTTCATGTTAGAAAAGAAATATTCATGTTTCTCTAAATTCTCCAATCCAAAGAAGTTAGATAATTGTCCCCCAAAGATGGTCACTGCAATCCCGGTAGTAAAACCTATCGTAACCGGACGTGGAATGAACTTAATGACAGCCCCAAGCTTAAATAATCCCATCAAGAATAGTAATATTCCAGCCATAAATCCAGCAATTAATAAATTCTCATACCCATATTGCATAACGATAGCAAAAATAATAGGGATAAATGCCCCTGTTGGACCTCCAATTTGAAATTTCGATCCTCCTAATAAAGAAATCAAAATACCAGCGATGATCGTCGTATATAATCCATATTCAGGTTTAACACCTGATGCAATGGCAAACGCCATTCCTAGTGGAATGGCGACGATCCCAACAATAAGACCCGAAATCGTATCTTTCTGAAATGATTGTCTGCTATATCCTAAATAGCGGCCTCTAAAAGAAACCTTCATAGCCAACCTCACATTCTATATATTTGATTATTTGAATATATATAAAATCATATATCCGAAATAGATTAGTGTCAATTTTGAATTACGTCGATAATCACGCTAATGAAAACAAAAGAGAAGCAAATCGAATGAATTCACTCGAAATGCCTCTCTTTTGAAGAAATTTACTGATTTTTAATGTTTTCTAGGATTGAGATCGTATTCACAAGATGATTATCAAATATTTGTTTAGCTACAACCAGTAATTCTTTGATTTGAGGATCCGTTAAAGTATAAATCACCGAGGTTCCATCCTTTTTACCGTACACTACATTTTTACTTCTGAGAACAGATAATTGCTGTGATACAGCAGAACCTTCACTACCTAATATCGTCTGCAGTTCATTAACATTCTTATCCCCTTCAGCCAATGCTTCGAGAATTCGGATCCGCATAGGATGTGCCAATGCCTTGAAAAAATCGGATTTGAAATGTTGAATCTCCTGATACATAACCTTCTCTCCTAAATGTTCGATAATTTGAATATATAGATATACTAGCATACATATGAAGTCTCGATCAAAATTCAAATCAAAAAAGCAGGAGAAAGAATCTCCTGCTTCACTTATTAAGAATAATATGATATTTTACAGAAAAATCTTAGTCGATTATCTCCGCTGTATCTCCATTTCTAGCACCAGCTGCGTTAGCTTCATCTGTATCAATATGCATGTCCAATGCGAATGAGTCAGATACACGAGCTACAACATTCTCTAGTACCAATCCACGCTGACCACCAAGACGAACCTTCAACATTTGCTTATCTTGAATTCCCCAAGCCTGTGCATCTGACGTATGGAAGTGAATATGACGTGCAGCTACAATAACTCCTTCTTCAAGGGTTACTTCACCGGCTGGACCTTTAATTGTAATGCCTGGTGTTCCGTCAATATTTCCAGATTCACGAACTGGTGCTTTAACACCAATTGCGAAAGAATCCGTGCTTGATATTTCTAATTGTGAAGCAGAACGTGCAGGCCCCAAAATTCTCACTTTATCAAATTGACCTTTAGATCCAATAACTGCTACCGTTTCATTTGCAGCAAATTGTCCAGGTTGAGACAACGGCTTAAATTCGGTTAATTGGTATCCTTGTCCAAATAATACTTCAATATGTTCTTGTGCAAGGTGAATATGTCTTGCAGATACACCTACTGGTACTGATTTACTCATAAAAAATTCACTCCTTATTTTTTCTCTATTTCACTAACCGCCAACATCATCATCCATTATACTACCTTTTTGCGTAGAAAAAAAAGACATCGCGTTAGCATGTGGCATTTAAATCGACAATATTCGATTTTCGCTACAAGATTGTCATAATTTTCACATCATCATTCTATTTCGTACTCATCGATCTCCGTCTACCCCTTTCTGGATGGTAAATAAGTCTCCAAATATGTGATTGCATTCCCTGATACCCATGATGTCACTTGCTCTTCCTTATAATACTTCAATAACAATTCAATGAAAGCGGGATACTTTCCAGGATGATTCAAATCCGTGATCCACGAATCGATACCATCGAAATCCGATCCAAACATGAGATGTTTATCTGCTCCAAGCTCACAAATATGCTCAATATGAGGGATGATGTCTTTAGATGTTATTTCACCATTTCCTTCTTTTACGAACCAAGGGACAAAAGTTAATCCAATCCTACCATCCATATCAACAATCGCTTTAATCTGCTGGTTATCTAGATTTCGAACATGTGAACATATGTCATAGGCATTAGAGTGCGATGCGATAAAAGGACGTTTACTGAGTTCAGTCAATTCCCAGAAGCCTGCTTGCGATACATGTGAGACATCCAGTAACATCCCGATTTCATTGCACAATTCAACAAGTTGTCTTCCTTTATTCGTAAATCCACCATTTCTTTTTTCAAGAACTCCATCCGCAGCCCAATTCGCGTAATTCCATGTCACTCCAAGGAATCTAACTCCCAATTCATACGCTGTTGTCAGATTGAATAACTCTCCTTCTAATCCATCTGCTCCTTCGATCGAGAGCATTCCCCAAGGTTTGTTGTTCGTCATTTCCTTCACTTCTTCTTTATATTGGAGCCAATTCAAACCCATCCCCGCTGGTACAATTCTATTGCGGAATACATCAATACCTTGTAAGATACGTTCAAATCGAGGATGACCCCACTTCTCCATCAAGTAAATAGCGAAACATTGAAGTACTACTCCCCCAGATTTCATCCGCTCATATGTAACATCTAGCTGGCAATCGTTCACAAAAGAAAGGGCGACATTATCCGTCATTTTACTTAGCACATCACAATGAAAATCTACCACTGACCTTGTGTTCATAAGTTCGTAATAACCCCCTTCCGAATGCCAATCACGCAAAAAACCTGCCCACTTGATAAAAGATGATTTCCCCATATGGGTAATTTCAATCGTTCATGTAAGTAAACAGGTGTAGATAACGTGACAAAATCATGTTATCTAGGTTCAACTATTAATTTCATCGCCGTGCGATCTTCTCCATCAATCACAATATCCGTAAATGCTGGAATACAAATTAAATCAACTCCACTTGGTGCTACAAATCCCCGGGCAATGGCTACTGCTTTTACAGCTTGATTTAAAGCACCTGCACCAATAGCCTGCAATTCAGCAACTCCGCGTTCACGAAGTACACCTGCAAGGGCTCCCGCAACGGAGTTGGGATTCGACTTAGCTGAAACCTTTAATACATCCATAGATTGATCCTCCCCTGGGAATGATGATGGCTCATATCCACATACTAAATGTTATTCAGGAGAGTAGAAATCATGACTTTTTTTTATCAAATCCGTTGATTAGACCGTTTAGCTCATTATCCATTCGTCTTCTTCTAAACGAATTTTCTCTATTTTCGTTGCTTTTCCTGTTTCTTCGTTTATTTGAACGAATACACCATGGAAATGCCACTTTCCAGTATCTACAACGAATCGTACAGGCAATTGGCTCTCAAATTTACGTAGAACCGCATCTTTTTCCATGCCTAGAGCACCATCGCGTGGTCCAACCATTCCTGCATCCGTTATATAAGCCGTACCATTAGGCAATATCCGATCATCGTTACTCTGAACATGCGTATGAGTTCCGACAACAAGCGATACGCGTCCATCTAAATGCCAACCCATGCATATCTTCTCAGAAGTTGCTTCAGCGTGGAAATCTACTAAGATACACTTATGTTTTTTTCGCAATTCTTCGATGATTTCATCACTTTTACGAAAAGGGCAGTCGATTGCAGGTAGAAAAGTACGACCTTGTAAATTGACAATCGCTAATTCTTTTCCATTGGCTTTGATAACGGTATGTCCAAGCCCCGGAGTTCCCGGTGGAAAGTTAGCAGGACGAATCATTCTTGGTTCGTCATCAATAAACTCAAAAATATCTTTATTATCCCATGTGTGATTTCCCATAGTGATTCCATGGACACCCCAGTTATAGAAATCATTAGCTATCGCTTCGGTAATTCCTCGTCCAGCGGCAGAATTCTCACCATTGGCAATAATAATATGTGGGTTATATTTTGATTTCAATACGGGTAATATAGCTTTAAGTGCTTTTCTACCAACTTCTCCTACAATATCTCCAATAAATAAAACGTTAATATCTGTTCTCCTCCTTCAATATAAACAATATGAAAAGTGGCCCCAATGTGGCCACTTTTCATATTTAACATTATTTTGCGTACTCAACCGCACGCGTTTCTCGAATGACCGTGACCTTAATATGTCCTGGATAATCCAGTTCATTCTCAATCATCTTCGTAATATCGCGAGCTAATCGGAAAGATTCTGTATCATCAATTTTTTCTGGATGAACCATCACGCGAACTTCACGTCCAGCTTGAATGGCAAAGGATTTCTCCACACCTTCAAATGACTCAGCAATCGCTTCTAATTTTTCAAGACGCTTAATATAAGTCTCCAATGTCTCTCTACGTGCTCCTGGTCTAGCAGCTGATAATGCATCTGCTGCACCAACCAACATGGCAATAACCGAAGTTGCTTCAACGTCACCATGATGAGAAGCAATACTATTGATAACAACTGGATGTTCTTTGTATTTCTTCGCTAGTTCCACGCCAATTTCAACGTGTGACCCTTCCACTTCATGATCCAGCGCTTTACCGATGTCATGCAATAATCCGGCACGTTTCGCCAATACAATATCTTCTCCTAGCTCAGCAGCCATTAATCCTGATAGATAAGCTACTTCCATAGAGTGCTTCAGAACATTCTGACCATAGCTTGTACGGAATTTCAACCTACCCATAATCTTAATTAGATCAGGATGTAAGCCATGTACCCCTACTTCAAAGGTAGCTTGTTCTCCATATTCGCGAATCCGTTCATCGACTTCTTTACGGGATTTCTCCACCATTTCCTCAATACGTGCAGGATGAATTCGTCCATCAGCAACCAATTTCTCAAGTGCTGTACGTGCGATTTCTCGACGGATTGGATCAAATCCTGACAAAATAACAGCTTCCGGCGTATCATCGATAATGAGGTCGATACCGGTAAGTGTTTCAAGTGCACGAATATTCCGACCTTCACGTCCGATAATTCGACCCTTCATTTCTTCATTTGGAAGTGTTACTACAGAAACAGTTGTCTCTGCGACATGATCAGCAGCACAACGTTGGATAGCTAACGTAATAATCTCACGTGCTTTCTTATCTGCTTCTTCCTTGGCTTGTTGCTCAATGTCTTTAATCATTTGAGCAGTTTCATGACGAACTTCTTGTTCTACATTGGTCAAAATGATACTTTTTGCATCGTCAGTAGACAAGCTAGATATTCGCTCTAATTCGGTTACTTGACTCTTGTAAATTGTATCAATTTGTTGTTGAGTTTCTTCAATTCGTTTCTCTTTGTTGGCCACTTGTTCTTCTTTACGTTCTAATGCATCCAATTTTTTATCCAGCGACTCTTCTTTTTGCAACATTCTACGTTCCTGCCGTTGAATTTCATTACGGCGTTCACGAGTGTCCTTTTCAGCTTCGGACCGAATTCTATGGACTTCATCCTTAGCTTCTAGTACCGTTTCTTTCTTCACTGCTTCTGCTTCCTTCTTCGCGCTCTCCACGATTTGTACGGCAGCTTCTTCAGCACTGGAAATCTTAGCTTCTGCAATAGATTTGCGAATAAAATAACCGGCGAACCCAAAGACTACGGCTACGAAGAGAACGATCAAGATCCAAATCCATGGTTCCATCCTGTCCACCTCCTCGTTTGTTCCTCCAAGGAATCCTTGGAATTTCTACAGTTGTTAATCCATTAACTCATACCATCATACTACAAATTTACTATTACTAGTGACAATTTGTACATTTTCACTTGTACAGTGTCTGCCAACAATGGCTTAAAATTCATTCATATGAACTAAAACAATGAAATCTTTCATAATCAGAATCTCTTTTGGAAGGAAAAAGATTCAATACGAATATAGATTCTTTTTCATTTTAGTATTTGTGAAAAGATATTGTCAAGGGAGTAGACCTTAATCCCATATTTTCGTGTTTATTCGAACCCATATTCCGCTTCATCGTTGTCCTCTAAATTCTCCTCTTGAATCACTTGATTTAGCACTCGCCTAACTTGATCACCTGAGAATCCACGCCGCATGAGATATGATCCTGTCTTTCTCTTCTTATCTAGCAGCTCGCCTTTGGTCTGATTCCATTTTTTTCTACCAATGACGAGTGCACTATGGTATTCATCCTCAGCACTTACACTATCCAGTGCTTCTGTAATCTGTAATTTATCTATACCTTTTTGTCTCAACTCATGTTTGACCCACGCTTTACCCTTGCGTTGGCTCTTAATTCGCTGCTCTGCCCATTGTTGGGCATACAATGGATCATTTACAAGCCCATCCCGAGTTAATCGCGCTAGCACGTCCTCTATCACCTCAAGCGGCGTCTCTTTTTGTTGCAATTTTATTTGAATCTCTTTCCGAGTTCTAGATTTTCTTGCTAAATATTTCAAAGCAACTACATATCCTTGTTGCTTCTCATCAGCCAATACAATATCTTCTAACTCATGTTTCCAGAAGGAGTTCCCTTTGACCATCCTATACTTGATCATGATGTCTTCATGAATCGACAACACTTGGGGACCGAATGAAATTAAATATCTATACCTTTGTTTAGGTTCTCGTTCCACTCCTGTAATCATTAATTCTTGATCTGTTGGGAATTGAGATATAACGCTTGTTACATTTTCCTCTAGATCCAAATCGTTATCAAATTCATTCATGAGTTACTTACACCCCTTACTCTTTACTCTAGAATACTTAGAATATACTCAAGACAAACCTAAGGCGCCCCAAGTAACAATCTTATGGGCGCCCCTTATGTCATAATCACTCATATGACTATAATATGAAATTGATTCTATATGAATCTATTCCATTTCTAACAATTCTTGTTCTTCCAACTCTTCACCCTTTAAATCTGACTCGCTAGGTGGAGTGATGGTATTAGTCAAATTGCTAGCTTCACGAATTTTCTTCTCAATAACATCGGATATTTCAGGATGGTCCTTCAAGAATTGTTTCGCATTCTCACGACCTTGACCTAGACGTTCACCTTCATAAGAGAACCAAGCCCCACTCTTATTAACGATATCCATCTCCACACCGATATCAACAATGCCACCTTCCTTCGATATCCCTAGACCATACATCATATCAATATCAGCTTGTTTAAAAGGCGGTGCTACTTTGTTCTTTACAACTTTAATCTTAGTACGGTTACCTATAATATCATTTCCGTTCTTAATGCTCTCCACTCTACGTACATCTAATCGAATCGTGGCATAGAACTTCAAAGCCCGTCCACCTGGAGTTGTCTCTGGATTACCGAACATAACCCCAATCTTCTCACGTAGCTGGTTAATGAAGATTGCCGTTGTCCCCGATTTACTAATAACACCTGATAGCTTGCGTAAAGCTTGAGACATCAGACGGGCTTGTAAACCCATATGAGAATCTCCCATATCGCCCTCAATCTCTGCTTTCGGTACCAATGCCGCAACGGAGTCAATGACAATAATATCCACAGCCCCACTTCGTACGAGCGCTTCTGCGATTTCTAATGCTTGTTCACCTGTATCCGGTTGAGACAGCAACAATTCATCAATATTAACACCTAGATTACTGGCATATTTAGGGTCTAACGCATGTTCCGCATCGATGAAAGCCGCAGTTCCGCCTGCCTTCTGAGCCTCTGCAATCGCATGTAGAGCTACAGTCGTCTTACCTGACGATTCCGGACCATAGACTTCTATGATACGACCTTTGGGAAATCCACCCACACCAAGTGCAATATCCAAAGCTAAAGACCCACTGGAAACAACCTCCACCTGCATATGTGTCGATTCACCTAACTTCATAATGGAACCCTTACCAAATTGTTTCTCTATTTGACGAAGCGCGATATCCAGCGCTGCACGACGATCTGACAATTGACTCACATCCTTTAATATTTATAATATTATGATACCTTGTTTTAGAACGTTTGCCAAGCATTTTTTCGAACATACATTCGTTTTTTTATCAGTTCAATATCCCTCCTTTTTTGATACGGGTCATCCGAATATAGAAAAAGAACCGTAGCAAAATTTGTGATTTGCCACGGTTCTTCCGTAATATGATTAGTATACAACTACTTATATCGATCCTTCAACTGTCTTGTTGAAGTTTTTCACTCTGCACCATTTTCAACCATAAACGATACAACAAACTCTTAACTGTACGCATTCGGATCGACTCTCGATTACCACTAAGTCGTAGTTCAAGAACCTCTGTATCTTTCCCACGCTCAGCTATGGCAATATATACGAGACCTACTGGTTTTCGCTCAGAATAATCGGGTCCCGCAACTCCTGTAATCGAAAGACCGAAATCTGTATCCCCTATCATTCTCACTTGCTCTGCAAGAACTTCTGCAACCTCCGCACTTACAGCACCAGGTGCCCCATCACCCTCCAGTAAATCATGAGGGACATTTAATAACTTCTCTTTAAGCTGATTAGAATAGCATACAATACCACCTAAGAACACCGTCGAACTACCAGGTATAGAAGTAATTCTCTCCATCAATAGCCCACCCGTACAGCTTTCCGCAGCACTCAATGTCAACTTACGTTCAGTCATTAGATCAACGATAGCTCTCTCAATAGATATATCCTTATTAGCATATACATGATTAGGGAGTATGGAACGAATCTGTTCTTCAAGAACATCCAGCTTGATCATCGCATCTTGCTCAGTGTTAGCTTTTGTTGAAATTCTTATCGTCACTTCACCCTCCTTTGCATAAGGAGCAATGGTTGGGTCAGTTTGATTCTGAATTAAATCTATAAGTCTTTCCTCGAGCGCTGACTCACCGATACCGGCGAATTTTAACATTGTAGAATAAATCGGCATTTCATTCGTAATGGCATGCTGCAATAACCATGGTTTAGCCTGCTCGACAAACATCGGAGCCATTTCCTTCGGGGGTCCTGGAAGTACGATGTAATGCTTACCTTCATGCGATAACGCAATCCCGACGGCAAGACCGGTAGAATTCGTTAAAGGACTACTTCCCTCAATAACCAAAGCTTGCCGACGATTATTCTCAGTCATATGCGCACCGCGCTTATTGAAGAAGTCTTCAACAAGATCCATCGAGATTCGGTCAATATGTAATTCACGTCCTAGGAATGCTGCAAGGGCTTCCTTGGTAAGATCATCTTGTGTAGGGCCAATACCACCTGTGAATACGATAATATCTGCTCGTTCACTAGCTAACTGAATGGACTCCTGAAGTCTTATTAAATTATCACCAACAACGGTTTGAAAATACACATCAATTCCCAATGTAGCCAGCTCTTGAGATAAGAACTGAGCATTCGTATTGACAATCTGACCCAGTAATAATTCAGTACCCACTGCAATGATCTCTGCTTTCATTTCTGTCTAGCCTCCACTTCGTATTAAAAAGTATAAACCTTAGAAAGAAAAGACAATAGGATCATATCCTACTGCCCGGTAAAATATTTATGGTAGTTAAAAGCTGTTAACTAACAGCTTTTAGATATTTAACAATTTCTTATTCTTAACAAAGTAATCTACCCCAGAGTATAGTGTGATTAGAGCCGCAGCCCAAGTTGCTATAACATCAAAAGGAATATTCAAAAAGACAAACGGGAAATTATTAATCAACATAGCAATAATCGCAATGATTTGTACGACAGTTTTAACTTTACCCCAATTGCTAGCTGCAACAACCTCTCCTGAGAGAAGTGCAATCTGGCGTAACCCTGTCACTGCAAATTCACGGCTGATAATAATAATGACGATCCAGCTCTCACATTTCCCCATTTGAACTAGAGAAATCAGAATAGCAGCTACCAATAATTTATCCGCCAAAGGATCAAGCAATTTCCCCAGATTGGTTACCATATTATTCTTCCGTGCCAGATAACCATCAATGCCGTCCGTACTAGCAGCGATAATAAAAATAATTGCAGCAATCAATTGATTGAATGGTAATTCATAAGAATTCCAAATGATCGGGCTAGGGTAGAAACTAAAGTCGACTAACAAGAATACCATCATAATAGGAATCAAAAATATTCTAGCTATCGTAATACGATTGGGTAAATTCACAGGAGGACCTCCCCGTAAACAATCTTTACATCCATCAAAAGCAAATCACAATCACCTAGTACATTTCGGACTCTCTCTGTCATATTCCATGCTCCCCCAATGATATAATCCATTATTCCTTAATGAATCTTTTCAAGTATAATCTATGGATTATTCAGTGTCAAAAAGCTTCTTCAACGCAATCTCATATTACTTAACGTTCGTAAATTGAAGATCTAATGAGAGATCTGCTTTACGTAATAATTGCATAATCTCTTGTAAATCATTCTTGCTTTTACCTGTAACACGAATCTGATCGCCTTGAATCTGACTTTTCACTTTTAATTTCGAATCACGAATCAACACATTAATCTTTTTAGCATTTTCATGATCGATTCCTTGCTTTAAAGTCAATTTCTGTCGAACAGTGCCTAAAGAAGCAGGTTCAATTTTACCATAGTCAACATTCTTCAAAGTTAATCCTCGTTTAACCATCTTTGATTGTAAAATATCAATAACCGCATTTAATTTATATTCATCATCAGAGACTATAACAAGCGCTTCTTTATCTAGTTTCAGACTACTTTTACTCCCTTTGAAATCAAATCTCGTCTCGATCTCTTTCTCTGCCTGGGTGATGGCATTATTCATTTCTTGCAAATCAAATTTGGATACAATATCAAAAGAATTCTCTGAACTCATCATTCCACGTCCTTTCTAGAAACTATCTGTCATATTATATGATACTACCTATGAAGTCTATCAGACCCCATTTTTCATATATTTTAAAAAAGGTATCCTCACGAGAAATTGCCTCATTACAGGAATACCTTATTTGAAGCAAGTCATTATCTCACACTGGAGGGACGTCTAAACATATCTATGATCCCCAGTAAAATATGTGCAATTCCGAAGCCCAGAATACCATATCCCCAAGCATTTGGAGTAAGATAATAACCTAGGATACTCACAATGATACCAAGAATAGTTACAATCCAGTTAGCTGTCATACCAAACACCTCTCTTTACCGGTAAATGTTAGACCAGGAACTTATATTTCCAGTCATAGCATTTCCGTTAAAGATATTTGTTATTCAACAGTATCTGTTGTTGTATCTGGTTCACCTGTACCTTGATCTGTTGTATTGCTTATATCCCCTTCCTTACCAGCGGGTTCCATCTGAAGAATGATTCTTGTCGTTGTTTTACCATCCGTTATCGTTTGACCTGCCACCGTGATTACTGTAGCTGGAGAATAACCCGATTTAACCAACATATTCTGACTATCCAACTCAAAAGTAAATACATCACCATCTTTTGTAGTACCGAAAGATAACTTTTCTCCAGTAGAGTCTTCACCTCGGTATACTTCAACCCAGCTCGCACCACTAGCCTTAATTTCTACTGGAACCTTCGCTCCTTCAGGTGCTGACACTTTAAAGATGGTATTCTTCCCTTGTTTACCATCCTCGGATACAGTAATAGTCTGTGGCTCTGGTGGCGTCTCCACTACAGGGGGTTCCACCACTGTATCAGTCTCTCCGTTAGCATCATTATCAGGTGTTACTTCTCCTGTATTACCAGGATCAACTACCGTTTCGTCATTTTTCGACGGATCTTGTACATCACCTGTGATTTTTTGTCCAGAATCGACAGTTTTATCATTTGGTTTCTCCTCTAAAGAAGACACATAAACGTAAATGACCACAATAATCAATATTGGGAAGGTCCA
Organism: Paenibacillus crassostreae; assembly: GCF_001857945.1. Lineage (NCBI taxonomy): Bacteria > Bacillati > Bacillota > Bacilli > Caryophanales > Paenibacillaceae > Paenibacillus > Paenibacillus crassostreae. The sequence goes on along the minus strand of NZ_CP017770.1, from coordinate 4,351,568 downwards.
CATTAGTACAGTTGATAGCCACTTCACATTTTTCTCTTTAGGCGCTCGATTACTTGAACGCTTCTGAATAATAGGTTCCATGGTCCCTTCTGTTTGAGGCGATTTCACTTCCTCATTACCTTCCAAAAGCTCATCAGGATTCAGCCCTACTGTTTCAGCATAGGTTTTAATAAATGCTCGTACATAAAAATTTCCTGGAAGAACTTTATAGTCACCCACCTCGATGGCTTCTAAATAACGTTTGCGAATTTTGGTCATTTCTTGTACATCATCAAGACTCATTCCTTTTTCAAGCCTGGCTTCCCTTAATTGTTGACCCAGTTCAGACATACCATCACCTCCCGATCTTATTTGTTGTGTATTACTTTATTAATCCTCCAAATACGCATTTGTAAAAGTGTCATAGATAATCTCTTCGTCCCACGTATTTCTAAGCTCAATAATGATATCGAAATCATCGAAGGTGTAATCTGACTCTTGTACAAAAACATCTGGATGTTCAATCACTTTGGTGCAAGGCATATTCATAATATCTTGCAATAAATTATAATGTTTCTCACTGGATCTTATAGTACTAACAATTCCATCAATGATAAAAACATTATTCGTATTCATCTCGTCCTCAGACAGTTGACTTCGGATAGTTTGACGTAGTAGCGTAGAAGATACGAATGTCCAATGCTTCATTGCACAGACACTGCCGGCAATAATAGACTCCGTTTTACCAACTCGTGGCATACCTCTTAAACCAATCACTTGATTTCCTTTTTTTTTGAACACTTCACCTAAAAAATCAACAAGTAACCCGAGCTCATCACGCGTAAAACGAAACGTCTTATCATCGTCTGAATCTCTATCGATATATCGTCCATGACGTACGGCTAGCTTATCAACCAGTTTAGGTGGTCGTAATGCCAACACCGTTATATTATCTACTTTTTTAAGCATAGAGCCCACAAGTTGAATTTTCTCTTCATCATCTGTTTCAAGTAACATGCCTCGAGTTTCGCCCTCAACACCATTTATAGTTAGTATATTTACTTCCAGCATCCCAAGTAACGATGCGATATCCCCCAATAGACCTGGTCTATTCTTATGTATCCTATATTCCATGTACCACTGCTTGGATTCCACTTCAACACCTCATTTGACACGTTTCCCATATATTCGACACAACATGCCCCGATCCCAGCGCGGGAGAGGCTAAATTTACATCTCAAAAAGTCATGGGTCATATTAATGATATATAAAAAAAAACTGAAAGGCAAGGTTATCTCTATAATGATTATAGAAAAGCTCCCATAATGGGAGCTTTTCCTGCGGAGCTATGCATTTTTTTGGGCTAATTTCACCATCAGACGTGCGATAGTTTTCCGCTCTTCTTGATTTCCAACATCCCACAATTCCTTTAAAGTTCGGTTGGATGCATTCTGGGGATCGACCTTCTCATCAAGAAAATCACCAATTTCGTAGGCCAATTTGGAGATGGTATCTTCACTCATCCCTAATTTTTGAGCCTGAAGCACGCGTTCACCCAAAAACTTCTTCCATGTGTCGAAATTTCTTAGAACTGTTGACGACATATTAAATCCTCCTTTGCTGACGCATGAGATTTAAAATCAACATTTATAATATGAGCTTATTGAAGCTTCATTATTCGAACATTTACAGGAAAATTCTGACTTATGTGACCCAACCGCCATTAGGGCTTATGACTTGCCCATTGATATAACCTGATTCCGGAAGGGCCAGGAAATACACTAAAGATGATATCTCATCAGGTTGAGCTAATCTTCCTGCTGGAATTTCATCTTCAAGCATACGGAGTTCATCTGCTTGTAAATGACTTAGCATTGAGGTATTCACCGCACCTGGTGCCACCGCATTAACCGTAATCCCTGAAGGCGCAAGTTCCTTCGCTAATGCTTTCGTAAAGGCATTCACTCCACCTTTACTTGTCGAATATAATACCTCGCATGAAGAACCTGTAATCCCCCACACTGAGGAGATGTTAATAATACGCCCCCAGCGTTGCGTTATCATATGTGGCATAAAAGCTTGTGCACATAGGAAGATACTTTTCAAATTGGTCGATATCACATCATCCCAGATTTCCTCCGTCACATCAGAGAGCAATCCATAATGAGAGATACCTGCATTATTCACCAGAATATCCGGCATCATCCGATGATCTTGAAGTTTCTCATACATACGAACAATATCTTCTCGATCTTTAAGATCGGCTGTTATTGTAAGAACATTCGCCCCATGCGACATACATCGTCTCGCGACCTCATTGGCCTCTTCATGAGACTTTCCATAGTGGATTACGACATTCATTCCCACTTGAGCGAAACGCTCTGCTATCGCCGCTCCAATGCCCTTACTAGCTCCCGTAATTAAAACTGTTGTTTCCCCAATCGACTTATTCCATTCTCCCATGTTATTACTCAAGGATTCATCACAACCGATACAGAGACTTGACTCCAATCAATATGATCTTTCAAACGTTCATTCACATCTTGCAATGTGATCGACTCATATACCTGCAGAATGGAGAAAAAATCACTTCCACGAAATTGATACTTAGTAAACTCATGCGCAATATTCTCAGGCGAATTTAACATACGTAAATATCCACCCATTTTCTTTTTACGTGAACGCTCGAAATCTTTCTCTTTAAAGCCTTCCTTCACGATCTGTTCTACTTCCTCTTGAATTCTGCGAAGTAATAAATCGGGATCCTTTGTATCTCCACCGATCACAGAGAATCCATATTGTGGAGAACTGTTATATTCATAACCGAAGCTATCCGAGATCAACTCTTCATCATAAAGTTTCTGATACAATACGGTACTAGATCCAAACAATAAATCAAGCATAAGTTTCGACGTCAAATCTCGTTTCAACAATGCTTCTCCTTCGAACCCTAGATCCTTCTCTTTATAACCAAATAAGCACTTTGGTATTGAGACTGCCAATTTATTAACTCGTTTTTCTTCTGAGACTTCTACTGGTTCTTTCGCAAAAATCCGTTCAATACTACCTTGTGGCTCATATGATTTCTTAGCTTGATTATTCCTAACAAGTTCAAAGACTTCCTCAGGATTCACCCCACCCACCACAAAAAGAAGCATGTTGCTTGGATGATAAAAAGCATTATAACAAGAATACAGTGTCTCTTTCGTAATCGTACCAATGGACTCCACTGTACCTGCAATGTCAATATGAACTGGATGGACTTTAAACATCGCCTCAATCAGGCCGAAGTAAACACGCCAATCTGCGTTATCTTGATACATCCCTATTTCCTGACCTATAATTCCTTTTTCCTTATCTACATTCTGATCTGTGAAATAAGGATTTTGCACAAAATTAATCAGTGTCTCCAAGTTAGCATCAATATTTTCCGTTGCTGAGAAGAGATACACCGTCTGATCAAAGCTTGTAAATGCATTGGCCGAAGCACCTTGTGATGCAAATGTTGCAAAAATATCTCCTTCTGGTTCTTCAAACATTTTGTGTTCTAAGAAATGAGCAATCCCATCAGGAACCTTCACCTCATCCTGACCCTCCACGCGGAAGTGATTGTCCACAGATCCATATTTCGTAGCAAATGAGGCATATGTCTTGTTGAACCCTGGTTTGGGAAGAACATAAACACGAAGCCCATTATCCATAACTTCGTGATAAAGCGTTTCTTGTAAATGATCATATTGTACATTTTGCATGTGCTATTCCTCCTTCTGCCCCTGTAAGAAATAGATCGTATCCAACTCGAAGGTCGCTGCAGCAGCATGTACGTCATCCACTGTAATATTCTCTACCTCTTGAACGAGTTGTTCAACAGGGCGATCCTTTCCAGACAACTGACGATTGAAATCAAATGATATCATTTCGAATGCAGAGTCATCCATTTCGAGTAACAGGTTGCGGATCATAGCCTTTGTCTGTGACATTTCTAACTCACTAATCTGACCTGTTCGCATTTCCTCTAGCTGATTGCGGATGATCGTGACAGCCTTCTCATAGTTCTGAACCTCAATACCCGATTGAATCGTCCCTATCCCTTTATGGCCATCGTAACGTGAGGAAGCATAATAAGCTAAACTTTCTTTCTCGCGCACATTCAAGAAAAGCTTCGAATGAGGGTATCCTCCAAGTATTCCGTTATACACTAATGCAGAGGCATATGCATCGTCACCATAAGTGATGGTTGTACGAAGTCCCATGTTTAATTTCCCTTGACTCACATCCATTTTTTCGACAATGGTAGCAATATCACGTACTTCACGGGTTGGTCGGTGAGATTCATAGGATGTAGGAGCGGAAGCATCTAAATGAAAATGCTGTTCAACCAGCTTCTGGACTTCTTCAAAGGTTGTATCCCCTACCACATATAGATCTATGCTTGATTCAGCAAGCCACTTCTTATACGATTTGTATAAAGATTCAGACGTGATAGCTTCCAAATCCTTAATCTGTCCTAGCGGATGCAGTCGATAAGGTTCTTCACGACACATTTCCTCTAAGCAACGCTCAGCTGCATAACGTATCTTATCATTCACGATAGATTCCATTTTCTTACGGACATTCTCTTTCTCAGCCTGTACGTATGCATTTCTGAAATGACCATCTTCCAATGCAGGCTGTGTTACGACCTCACCTAAAAAAGCAAAGGAAGATGCAAGCAGACTCTCTTCGCTTTGAACAAAAGAATCATTGATTGTATCCATCCGAAACTGCACAATTTGGTAATCTCCACGCTTGTAAACATCGAAGCCAAATCCCGCTCCATATAATTGTTCTAATCTTTCACGGAATTGTGTTGTCTCCGGATAGGATTCTGTCCCCCTACGCAATACAAATGGAGTAAGTGCCGTAGAAGTCACAGTATCTTCAGAAAGTGGGGAACCCACATACAAAGAAATAGCAAATGTTTTGAAACGCTGGGTAGGTAATACATGAATTCGAAGACGACCTGTACTACCATGTTCAAATTTCGTTTTATTCAAGGTTCCAATCTCCTTTAGTTCATGGATTATTTAATCGGATGATGCTTTGTAATATTATCCATTCTAACCCACCACAAAGTGAAGAAGCAACCGAAGACAAACCTTCGATTGCCTCCAATCCATATTACATACAGAAAATATGCTCACCAATCGTTTTCACTTGAGGACGCGTCCATATCCACGCGGATGTTGCTGTCTCTGGATTAAAATAATACAAACATCCATTTGTTGGATCCCATCCGTTCAATGCCTGCTGTACTGCTTGACGTGCTACATCATTCGGTTCCAAATAGATTTGACCATCTGCGACTGCTGTAAAGGCTCTAGGCTGAAAGATAACACCTGAAGGCGTATTAGGAAAGCTAGGTGACTTAACACGATTCAGGATTACTGCTGCAACAGCTACTTGTCCTTCAAAAGGTTCACCACGCGCTTCTCCATACACAGCATTCGCCATTATTTTTAGATCATTTTCAGATAGGCCCATGGTGTTAGAAGTAGCTAGTGAACTCTTATCTTCAGTCTTCGCAGAGCCTCCTCCCTTGTTAGGTGTTGTCATATTCTTGGGTTCAGTAGGCTTCCACGTTTTGGTTGCATTATATAGCTTCAGCTTTGTTTTTGGACCCACTACACCATCTACTTTCATCCCAAACTCCGATTGAAACCATTTTACTGATTTCACTGTATTCGAACCAAATTGGCTATCAATTTTTCCTGTAAAATAACCTAAATGCTTTAACCGTCCTTGCAGTTCGTATACATCGTCTCCAGAAGAACCATGTTCAATGGCATTTGTACTAAATACAGCTTGAGCAGGCGCCGCTGTATCAATAGAAGCTTGCGATCTATCATGAACACATCCAAATACAGAAACGGACAAAGTTAGAATCAACCCCATAATTAACCCACTTCTCGTTGTTTTCATACGTTTAGCTCTACCTTTCTTTTATGTTTTTACACGATGCATGAAGTTATTATGACAAGACTTGTAGCTTCCTATGCATGTAACACAAAAGTGTAGTAGCTTCCCCGTAGCTATCACATCAGAAGGACCATTCACTATTATTATCTATACCAAAGAAAAGAGCCTCCGTGTAAAAGAGACTCTTCTCAAATTAAGAACTTATTCTATTCTGTTGATACTGTTCCATCGATACAAGTACTTCCCTAGGCTTACTTCCTTCGTAAGGACCGATAACTCCACGAGCTTCCATCGAATCAATAAGTCGAGCTGCACGAGTATATCCAACTCGCATTCTCCGTTGTAACAGAGAGACTGAAGCCTGTTTAGCTTCAAGAATGACTTGTACAGCTTGATCATACAACTCATCAAGTACTTCACCATCATTTGTTGCTGATTCATCAATCTCAGGAACAAGGGATTCATCATATTCTGCTTGCCCTTGATCACGGACAAAATCAACAATATTCTCTACTTCTTGATCTGTTAAATAAGCACCTTGCACACGTATAGGTTTAGATGAACCCATAGGCATGAATAACATGTCACCACGTCCAAGAAGTTTCTCCGCACCAGCCATATCCAGAATCGTACGAGAATCGACATTAGAAGAAACCCCGAAGGCAATTCTCGAAGGAATATTAGCCTTGATCACACCAGTAATAACATCTACAGAAGGGCGTTGTGTAGCAATAATAAGGTGGATCCCAGCAGCCCGGGCCATTTGTGCTAGTCGTGTAATAGCTTCTTCTACATCATTAGCTGCCACCATCATTAAATCGGCAAGCTCGTCTACTATTACAACAATATAAGGCAGTACAGCAGGCAAATTGCTCTGCATTAATTTATTATATCCTTCAATATTACGTGTTCCCGATTTAGAGAATAGTTCATAACGCTTCTCCATTTCAACGACTATTTTTTTCAGCGCCAAGGAAGCACGTTTAGGATTGGTAACAACAGGTGCCAATAGATGTGGAATCCCATTGTATACATTCAATTCAACCATCTTAGGATCAACCATTAGAAATTTAACTTCGTCTGGTTTAGCTTTATATAGAATACTAGTTATAATACCGTTAATACAAACTGACTTACCCGATCCTGTAGCACCTGCGACAAGGAGATGGGGCATCTTCGCAAGGTTACCAACAATCGTCTGTCCCGATATATCCCTACCAAATGCAACAGATAACTTCGATTCTGCCTCCTGAAAAATAGTTGTTTCCATCACTTCACGCATAGTAACTATGGATACTTCATTATTGGGAACTTCAATCCCTATCGCAGATTTCCCTGGGATTGGAGCTTCCATACGAATATCTTTAGCAGCAAGAGCCAATGCAATATCATCTGTTAACGATACGATCCTACTCACTTTCACCCCAATATCAGGTTGTATTTCATATCGAGTGACTGCTGGTCCACGAACAACTTCCAACACTTTAGCACGTACACCGAAGCTTTCCAGTGTTGCTTCAAGCTTACGAGCTGTCTGCATATAATCATTCTGATCACCTGCTTTACCCCCATTATTAGGTTTACCTAACAATCGGAATGGTGGTAAGATATACGGTTTCGGTGGTGGTGCAATATTCACAAGTGTGAGCTCAACATCCTCTTCACTCGTAGCATCATCACCTGATTGTACTGGCACTTTCCCTCCAATACCTTGACCTTGCTCTGAAGCCTGATCTACAGCGACTTGTTCATGTGACTTCATTATCGCGTCCTTCAGATCAGCTACTTCCTGACCTGTAAAAGCTTCTTCCAGGTCATCGTCATCACTAATCCCTTCAGATTTCACATGTTCAAAGAAGTCACGAATAATCGGAGTAGTTGTAACGGAATGTTCACTTTGAAGTAGCTCATCATCTAATAAGGCACGATCTGAGTCCTTGCTAAATTTATTATCTTGTTGAGCACGATCCACAACTTTACGCGCTCTATTTTTACGTTTATCGAATTCAATTACGCCGGAATCATCCAACATATCATCCGTATCCACTTCAATGTTGGAATCTTCCTTCTTCTCTGTTTTCCCACCAAATAATTGAAAGAATACAGGCGCATTCCGTTTGACCTTTGGCAAAATATCTACATCAAAGTCATCATCATCTTCATCACCTGGAAGAAGTTGTCTATTTCGTTCCGGTATGGATTTCACCTTTGTAGAGCCGTTCCCTGCCGGATGTTGACGCATGCTTAATTTCTTATGTACATAAGAACCGACTTTCATCACCCTTGTACGGACAATTCGTACCAATTCTACATAGGATAAGTTGGTAATCAGCATGAAACTGATAATAAACATCACAATACGCAATAACTTAGCGCCCATATTTCCAAATAACCAGAAAAGAGCTGAATATTGTATTGCACCTACATATCCCCCACCTATATCTTTATCCATCATCGAGTTTTTATTATCAATAGAGGGTGTCAATAACTCTCCATGTAAATCCAATTTCGCCTGACTAAAGATGGTTCCACTGCTCAAATTGGATATAGGAGCTAACTTTTGTTCTAAGCTTGATATGCTCGCCATTAATGTAAAAGCTAGCACTAGGAGCAATACTCCACTTTTACGTGAATTCCAACGATTAGGCCATTTCCGATTGATCATTGCCATTAAACCATAATAGATCCCCACAAGTGGAACCACAAAATAAAATTTACCTAATATGAGTCCAAACATTTTGGACAAGGACCAACCCACTGTAGCCTCACCAGATAAAGCAATAACAGATAGTGTTATAAGGATAATCCCATATATTTCATATTTGAGTATGCTACTCAATATAGCCTTCTTCTTTTTTCTTCTTTTGGCCACAAGATTCACCCCCGGTCCATATTATACCATAGTTCTCCGTGGGTACCTATGTTCTGTTTATCCGTCCAAAGACTCATTTTGTAACACCGGAACGTAACGAATAATTTGACCAGGAGCATACACTGGATTCAAATAATAGTCTAACGGACATCCAATCAGTCTAACAATCTGAGCACTTCCATGATCAATAGGCATCACTTGCATTAAACCTTTCCCGACAACAAGATCAAGTGTCTTCTCAGGTTCTTTAAAGCTTCCTTCCCATATGACATCCATAGGTATTATGGTGTATAGAGTCATTATTGCAGCCTCCCTACTTGTAACGTTTCCTGCTGCTCATTTATAAGTGACTTCAATTTAGCAAGTGCAAGCCCAATGCCCCCAATCTCATCCATTAATCCATATTTAACAGCATCTTTTCCACCCACTGCCGTTCCTATGTCCCGGTTCAACTCACCTGTTCTAAACATGAGTTCTTTGAATCTTTCTTCTGAAACTCTCGAGTGAGAAGTTACAAATTGAACAACTCTCTCCTGCATTTTTTCCATATACTCGAATGTTTGCTGAACGCCAATAATTAGACCATTTAGTCGAATCGGATGTATAGTCATCGTTGCACTTTCAGCAATGATAGAATATGTCGACGCAACAGCAATCGGAACGCCAATACTATGGCCACCACCAATCACAACGGTTACGGTAGGCTTAGTTAAAGACGCTATCATTTCTGCAATGGCAAGTCCTGCTTCTACATCCCCGCCCACTGTATTAAGTACAATAACAATACCTTGAATCTCTTCACTCTGTTCTGCAGCCACAAGTTGCGGGATGATATGTTCATATTTCGTCGTTTTATTCTGTGGGGGCAACATCAGATGGCCTTCAATTTGCCCAATAATCGTCATACAAAAAATATTGGATTCATTACTTGGAACAGCTGTTTGTCCCAATTGTTGTATGCTATTCACTACCTGCGCATCCTTTTTTACATCTGCTATCTCTGTCTCCAAATGCTCATTAGACTTGTTTCCATCTTCTTCACGGTTCACTGGTTTTACCATATTAGGTCATCTTCCTTTCACCATACATCTATTAACTACTTTTAACTAGTATGGTAGTAAAGCGACCCTATTTATACTATGTGCCAACACAATCTGTCTCGAAAAATGAAAATATCAATCAGAACCGGCTATGCCGTCCTTTTTCAAGGAGTTTATCCTTCCAATGTTAGCGATACTTCATATCATTTTAGGGTATCCGTCTCTGCCGAAATATAAGAAATAGAGGTTCAAGAATCAATTTCATAATTACGCAACCCGATTTAGCTGCATCGGCGATTATGAAATTGATTCAAGTGAAACTTATACATTCTTATATTTTAAAAAAAAAAGCATAAAATGCCCCTATTCCGCAGGGAACCGTCCAATATTACCTGCAGAGTAGGGGCGACTGTGTGCTTGCTTTATAGCCGTCTATTTATTATTCATTATACTTCCATAATAATCGGTAGGATCATAGGTCTACGACGTGTTTGTTCATACAAGAAACGTCCCAATACATCCTTAACACCTGTCTTTAGAGAAGCCCATTCATTTACTTTCTCACTCATTAACTTCTGAAGTGTACTGGATACAATCCGGTTCGCTTCATCCAGAAGACCTTCAGATTCGCGTACATATACGAATCCTCTTGAGATAATATCAGGTCCTGACATGATCGTACCATCTTGTTTACTTAGTGTGACAACAACAACTAGAATACCGTCTTGTGAAAGTAATTTACGATCACGTAGAACGATGTTACCCACATCACCTACGCCTAGACCATCAATGAGTACGTTACCAGCTGTTACTTTACCGGCTTTACGAGCTGATCCGTTTACAATTTCAACAATCTCACCAAGTTCAGTAATAAAGATGTTCTCGCGTTCAACACCTACAGATTCTGCTAATAAGGCGTGACGACGTTGCATACGGAATTCTCCATGAATTGGAATGAAGAACTTAGGTTTCATCAGATTTAGCATTAATTTCAACTCTTCCTGACTACCATGACCAGATACGTGAACGCCAGGATTGGAACCGCTATAAATGACATCAGCACCAAGTTTAAACAATTCATCAATCGTACGCCCTACATATTTTTCATTACCAGGAACTGGAGTAGCAGCAATTATAACAGTATCACCAGGTAGTATATCTACTTTACGATGTGTAGATCGAGCCATACGTGTTAATGCAGACATTGGCTCTCCTTGACTTCCTGTACATAAAATAACAACTCGATCAGCTGCCATCTTGTTTACTTCTTCCGGTTCAATCAACATACCATCAGGTATAATTAAGTAACCAAGATCTGAAGCGATGGATACTACATTCACCATACTTCGACCAATAACTGTAATCTTACGCCCCGTTGCTTCAGCAGCATTAACTACTTGCTGAATACGGTGTACATTTGATGCGAATGTTGCAATAACAACCCGTTGAGAAGCTTTACGGAATATATCTTCAAGTACTACACCTACATTACGTTCTGATGGTGTAAACCCTGGTTTCTCTGCATTCGTACTATCTGAAAGAAGCGCAAGAACACCTTCTTGTCCAATTGCAGCCATTTTCTGAAGATCTGCAAATTGTCCATTTACAGGTGTGTGATCAAATTTAAAGTCACCAGTATGAACAACATTTCCCTCTGGTGTTGCGATACAAATACCTACAGAATCTGGAATACTGTGGTTAGTACTGAAGAATGTCGCTTTCATTGTCGAACCAATTTGAAGCTCTGAATTCTCATCAATCAGAATCCTCTTCGTTTCACCAAGTAAATTTGCTTCTTTTAACTTATTCTCCACCAGTCCTAATGTAAGCTTAGTTCCGTATACAGGAACATTCAGGTGTTTCAACACGTAAGGTAATCCGCCAATATGATCTTCATGACCATGCGTTAGCAAAATACCTCTCACTTTATCACGGTTCTCAGTTAAATATGAAATATCTGGAATAACTATATCGATTCCGAGCATATCCTCTTCTGGAAACTTCAACCCAGAATCCACTACGATAATATCGTTTGCATATTGTATAACATACATATTTTTACCGATTTCACCGACGCCGCCCAAAGCAAATATCGTCAATTTATCGTTATTTAGTTTCTTAGACAATTGAATCTTACCCTCCTTGTATGGTTTTGGACGTGCACCATTATTTATATTATATTTCAAAATATACCGCACCCAGTCACTTATTCTCATTATACATGATTAAAAAGCGAAAAAACAAGTCATCAACCACTTATGTATCAACCTTCCTTTTCCGGAGAACAAAATAGTTAAAGAAAAACGAGCCTCTAGAATCGCATCTAAGGCTCGTTTCGTGTCTAGGAATACGTATTTGATCCCCTAATTATTATGCAATAAATTAAATTACTGCTATAAGTTCTTTTATAAACTTCATCTCATCCTCATTTGGTGGAATAATCGGAAGGCGTGGTTCTCCAACATCATGTCCCAATAGCTGCAGTGCATACTTAATAGCTGCAGGATTAGGGAGTGGATCTGGACAATCAAATAGCCCTTTAAAGATAGGGAATAATTTCTGATGGAGTGCGGTTGCCTCTCTTACATCGCCCTGATTAAAGGAATCAATCATATCCTTCATAGATGAGCCCACGACATGTGCCGCAACACTAATAACTCCATATGCTCCTACTGCCAATGCTGGAAGTGTTACAGAATCATCACCTGTGTATACTTTAAAATCTGCTGGAGCAGATGTAGCTACGAGAGTAACATGCTCCAGAGAAGCACATTCTTTCGTCCCTACAATATTCGGAATATTTGCTAAACGAAGCGTTGTCTTTACCGATAAACTCGACATCGTTCGACTTGGAACGTTATATACTATAATAGGAAGTTCTGTACTTTGAGCTATAGCTTCAAAATGGCGGAACATCCCTTCTTGGCTTGGCTTATTGTAGTAAGGAACGACCAACAAGAGTCCATCAACACCAAGCTTTTCTGCCTCTTGTGTCAAATAAATAGAATGAGCTGTATTATTGCTTCCCGTTCCCGCAATGATCTTACAACGATTATTAGCTTTATCAATAGCAAATCGGAATAATTCTAACTTCTCTTGATCGCTCAGGGTTGGGGATTCTCCTGTTGTACCTCCGATAACCAAAGAATCTGATTTTTGATCTAGAATTAAATAATCTATTAGTCTGGCAGTTTCATCCCAATTAATCTGACCACGTTCATCAAATGGGGTTACCATCGCTGTAATTAATCTTCCAAATTCCATACAGATCCTCCTATGAGTTTTCGTAGAAAACTTACTTCGTAAGCATATACTGAGTTTTCGTAGAAAACTTACTTCGTAAGCCACCTTTAGAGAAGTTCACATATATTCTCTATATTTATTGATCCATCCGCATTACCTATTCAACTCAAATTTGCTATGAAGTGACCGTAAGGATTGAACCATATCTTCCTTCTTCACAAGCACCCAAATGGTTGTATTGGAATCAGCCGACTGCAATATTTGTATATTCTGTTCGCTTAATGATTCCACGATCTTTGCCATAATTCCTGGCACACCATTAATGCCGCCACCGATGACAGACACTTTAGCACATCCTGCTAAACTCTTCGGTCTGAGTCCCAATGCTTGAAGTGACGTAATAGCCCGCTCCGAATCCTGATCAAATACAGTATACACTGCACCTGTTGGTGTAACATTTATAAAATCAACACTAATGGAATTCTCTGCCATAGATTTAAATACTTTTAACTGCAGATTATTAGAATCATTACCACAATCAACCGTTATTTGAGTGACATTGCTGACATAAGCAATCCCAGTTACCAAACGGTCTAGAACGCCAGTCTGAACATCACGAATCCCTTCTGGATGGGTTACTAAGGTTCCTTCATTCTCTGAGAATGTTGAACGAATCCGCACTGGGATTTGAGCTTGCATTGCAATCTCTACTGCACGAGGATGGATAACCTTCGCACCTTGATAAGCCATATTGCATATTTCAGCATAACTAACATGAGTTAAGGGTCTAGCATCTTCCACAATTCGTGGATCTGCTGTCAACACTCCATTCACATCCGTATAGATATCAACCATTTCTGCATGAAGAGCAGCACCCAATGCTGTAGCCGTTGTATCACTACCGCCTCTTCCCAGAGTAGTGAAATCTCCAGAAATCGTCTGCCCTTGAAAACCAGTAACAATAATAACTTTATGATCCTTGAATTCTTCAATAATTCGCTCGGGACGAACATTTACAATACGAGCATTCCCATATTGATCATCCGTCTCAAAGCCTGCCTGTGCACCAGTAAGAACAGTTGAAGAAATCCCGGCACTTTCCAATAAGCTACATAAAGTAGTTGCAGAAATGATTTCACCACAGCACAGCAGTAAATCCTTTTCCCGTGCTGGTAGTGCGTTCCCATTCGTAGCAATCCATTCAAGCAATGTATCCGTCGCGTATGGTTCTCCACGACGCCCCATAGCTGAGACTACGACAACTATATTATAATTCTCATTTAGCTCTCTTCTGATATGAGAGATAACCAATTCTCTAGCTTTTGGTGATGATAAAGATGTACCACCAAATTTTTGAACTAAGATACGCATTCCCATTCCTCCATATTATGATTGCCTTATGCGTGTACGGAATGTTTAGAGGCGATAATCTCAGCAATTTGCACAGCATTCCATGCTGCACCTTTCATGAGATTGTCGGACACGATCCACATATTCAATCCTTTAGAATGTCCTAAATCCCGACGTAAACGTCCAACAAATACATCCGGTTTACCAGCAGCATCCGTAGCTAATGGGTACGCTTGCACTGTAGGATCATCTACTACAGTAATTCCAGGAGAATTTTCAAGAAGCTTTCTTACCGCATCTAAATTGTATTCTTCCTTCAATTCCACATATACAGATTCAGAATGACCATAAACAACAGGAACACGAACACAAGTTGCAGTCACATTAATCGTTTCATCTTTCATGATCTTTTTCGTTTCATTAACCATTTTCATTTCTTCCAATGTATAACCATTATCTTGGAATTTATCAATTTGAGGGATTACATTAAAAGCGATCTGGTGTTTTACAGGTAGTGCGCCAACAGGAAGAATCTGAGGTTCAACTTCATGATCATCTAGTACCTCTTTACTTTGACGAACAAGTTCTTCAATGGCTTTACTTCCCGCTCCAGATACAGCCTGATATGTTGATACGATAACTCGTGAAATACCATAAGCATCTTGCAATGGTTTCAATGCAGCTACCATTTGAATTGTAGAACAATTCGGATTCGCAATAATACCGACATGCTCCTCAATCATTTCAGGATTCACTTCTGGTACTACCAATGGTGTGTTTGGATCCATCCGATAAGCGTTCGTATTATCAATACATACTGCACCATGTCGAACAGCATGTGGAGCAAACTCCTTACTTACATCTCCACCTGCGCTAAACAAAGCAATATCAATTCCTGCAAAACTATCAGGGGTAGCTTCTTCCACTACTATATCTTGACCTTTAAACTTAATGACGGTACCAGCTGAGCGTGCAGATGAAAGCAACTTCAAC
The DNA here is from genome assembly GCF_001857945.1 of Paenibacillus crassostreae. NCBI lineage: Bacteria > Bacillati > Bacillota > Bacilli > Caryophanales > Paenibacillaceae > Paenibacillus > Paenibacillus crassostreae. The sequence continues at coordinate 4,336,133 of NZ_CP017770.1, read as the reverse complement.
TTTGAAATTGGAAAATCACGTTTCTCCAATAATCCAATAATCTGTTCTCCCACTGCTCCAGTAGCACCTACAACTGCGACATTAAATTTTTGATTGCTCATTTGTTGTATCTCCCCTTATCTAATTATAACAATTTCTAGTAAGTAGAACCGGCTATGCCGTCCTTAAAAATAAGTGCTTACGATGAATGAACGTGTTCGATAATCATAGGTTGTAGCTGCTCTCCATGTAGTGCAGCGAAGCAAGTCTCCGGAATAAGATCCATTTTTGCTACGAGAGAGTTAGGTTTTTGCTGTGGATTATCCTGACCAAAGGGAACAAAATAAATGTTCTTTGTTACCAACAGTTTCGCAATATTCGCCGCGTTCAAACCTAAACCATCATTAGTTGAAATAGCAAGAACCAATGGACGACCATTTCTCATCTGGGCTTTAGCCGCCATTAACACCGGAGTATCCGTCATAGCATTCGCTAACTTACTAGTCGTAGTACCCGTACAAGGTCCAATGACTAGAACATCTAATAATTTTGAAGGTCCTAGTGGTTCCGCACCCACAATTGTAGAAATAATATCATTACCTGTTATATCTTTCAACTGTTTTAACCAATTTTCAGACGATCCAAAGCGAGTATCCGTATTTAGAACCGTATTTGACACTATGGGCACCACATTAGCACCTGCATTTACGAAACGTAAAACTTGTATCATAACTTCTTCTAACGTACAATGAGATCCAGTTAATGCATACCCAACCGTCTTCCCCTGCCATTTCATTATTGATCCCCCCGCATCCTGATATCCTCTGAAATCAACCGTACCAATGCATTAGCAATGATAATTCCAGCCGTTTTGGGAGCAACAATACCAGGTAGACCAGGGGCAAGTAACGCCTTAATGCCCCGCTTCTCCGCATAGCGGAAATCACACCCACCCGGGGCTGAAGCAAGGTCAATTATGACTGCATTTGGGGGCATTTGTGACAGAATTTGCGCTGTGACTATCATAGTCGGTATCGTATTAAAAAGCAAGTTGACATTGCCTACTTTTCGCCCCAAATCCCTTGTCATAAAAGGCTCCCAGCCCATTTCACTCGCTCTTGCAAAGTGTTCTTCAGAGCGTACTCCTACCGATACCTTTGCTCCCAATCCCTGAAGACTTCTTGCCATTGTAAATCCTGTTCTTCCCATTCCAAGAACCATACAATTTGATCCATGTATCGTAAAGTCAGTATGTTGAATGGCCATCATTATGGCACCTTCTGCTGTAGGTATAGAATTATAGATTGCCACATCATCTCGGTTTAGCAGTTCTACAAGATTAATTTTAAATTGTGCACACATTTCTCTTAAATATGGCTTTGCGATTCCTGTATACACCGTACAATCTTGCGATATAGCAGCAAAATGTTCTTCCAACAGCTGTAAAGGTGCAGAAGAGAATAACGTCATAATCTTTCCCTCAGCATCACAACCTATGACGGGTAGCACAATAACATTAGCTGTCGCTAATAACGTTGAAGATAATCCTTCTTGGGGGATATCCTCTAACTTCTCAGCAAGATCATCAAATCCAACAATAGTGACTAATGCATCCTTCTGAGAGCATTTCTGTATTACCTCAATCTGTCTCGCATCCCCACCTATGAACACAACTCTAACTCCAGTCAGCATCAGGATGTGCTCCTTCCCCAATTCCTTTATATCGCATAATATGCGACAGCCTAAACAGGGGTGAAAGATGTAGCGGATTTCATTAGAGAAAAGAAAAAAAAAGCTTACGTAAGCCTCCAAAAGGCATTACGTAAGCTTCATTTGTTTTACTTACCAGTGTGTCCAAATCCACCTGTACCGCGAACTGTTTCTGATAGTTCACTAACAATTTGCCATTCTACTTCAGGTACTGTTTGGAATACCATCTGAGCAACCCGTTCATTTCTTACAATTGTAAAAGGTTCTGAGCCCAAATTAATTAAAAGAACTTTTATTTCCCCGCGATAATCCGCATCTATCGTGCCTGGTGTGTTCAAACACGTTATTCCGTGCTTAAGTGCTAATCCACTTCGTGGACGTATTTGAGCTTCAAGACCTTCAGGCATAGCAATCGCATAACCAGTTGGAATTAGTTTTCGATCACCAGGTTGCAGGATGATATCATCTTCCACAGCTGCATACAAATCATACCCCGAAGCAAGTCGAGACATTTTCTCAGGAAGCTTAATATCTTCATTCCCAGAAAGTCTATTTATTTGAACGTAATGTAACAAAATCATCGCCCCTTATGTCTGATATACCTCGATCAGAGCCACCTACCATGGCTACAGAATACAGTTCGCTGAACATCAAATCAAGTATAGAATCCACATCATCCATAGATATGTTGTCAATATTAGCTATCATTTCGTCTAAAGTATAATGTTTCCCTAACATCAACTCATTTTTTCCAAGTCGATTCATACGGCTACCCGTACCTTCCAAACTTAGGATGAGACTACCCTTTAATTGTTCCTTACCTTTACGTAATTCATCTTCACTAAGTCCCTTTGTTGCGAGATCGAATAGCACCTGTTTGGTTAGGTCCATCACCTCTTTAGTCTGCTTAGGGGCAGTACCTGCATAGATAGTGAACATACCATTATCCGCATGGGCGCTGTGGTATGAATAAACAGCATAAGCTAACCCACGACTCTCACGAATTTCCTGGAACAGACGAGAGCTCATTCCACCGCCGATGGAATTATTTAACAACACCATCGCATATTGTTTTTTATCATCAAGAGAACAGCCCGGGAATGATATACAAATGTGGTTTTGTTCCGTTTTCTTTTTATGAAATAGAACGTTACTGTGAAATTTAGGTACAGTTATTCCATGATCACTGCCATGATTATTAAATCCACCAAATTGACGTTCTAATAATTCTACCATATGTTCATCAATGTTTCCCGCTACACTAAGTACTGTATTCTCAACCGTATAATGATCCGCCATATAAGCTTTCAGATGTGATGAATTCATCGCTTCCAACTGCTCTTTGGTACCTAAAATAGGATATGCCAGCGGGTGCTCGCCATAAACAGCTTTTGCCATTAAATCATGAACAATATCATCCGGGGTATCCTCATACATGGAGATTTCCTCGAGTATAACATTCTTCTCTTTAGATAACTCTTGTTCATCTATATTAGATCGGAAGAACATATCCGCAAGTACATCTACAGCGATTGGAAAATGCTCATCTAGAACTTTTGCATAATAACAGGTGTATTCTTTTGATGTAAATGCATTTAAATTGCCTCCGATGGCATCGAATTGTTCAGCAATATCTTTTGCATTAAATCGTTCTGTTCCTTTAAAAAGCATATGTTCAATGAAGTGAGAGACGCCATTGTTAATTATATTCTCATTTCTCGAACCTGTTTTCACCCAAATCCCGAAGGATATAGATCGTGACGTTGGTATTTTCTCCATCACTACTCTTAGGCCGTTAGTAAGCTTTATTCTTTCCATTCGAAGGCCCTCCTAATATGAAGCATTAGATCATCTTAATAACGAATCAATTTCATAATTACGCAAACCTATATAGGCGATTATGAAATTGATTCAACATAAACGTATTCTCTATCCTACCAAAAAAATAGCGTTCACTCAACTATACCCTCTACTATTCGTTCGGAAGATAGCGTTTGACTTACTGTCCCTAGCTGCAATCCTTTATTTTTGATAGCTTTAATCATTCCTTGCAATGCTTCCGAGGAGGAGGATGTTGGATGCATTAGAATCAGAAATCCCGGTTCTACTTTGTCAGCTATTTTACTTACAATGGATTGTGGAGAGGGTTGCCTCCAATCTACTGTATCCAATGTCCACAGAACAATCTTCATCCCTTGCGACTTAGCAATTCTAACTGTATCACTATCGAAATCACCCGAAGGAGGAGCGAACCATTTAGGTTCTTGTCCTAATTCATCTTTCAATATTTCCTGTGTTTTGCTTATTTCTGAAGTAGCCTTTTCCTCGCTTAACTGACTCATATTAAGATGTGAATATGCGTGATTACTTAGTTCATGACCTCTTTTTTGAATTTCCTTGGCAACTTCAATATTACTATTCAACCATTTCCCATCAAAAAAGAAGGTAGCCTTCACATCTTCCTTATCCAATGTATTTAACATAGGAATGATATATTCATTACCCCAAGCCACATTAATCATTAAGGATACCATTGGCTTAAGTTGGTTACCACGATATATAGGTTGTACATCAAGATCATCTAGACCAATCTTTGGTGCTAATTGACGATAAACATATGTAATTGCTGTGTCGTTATTCCCCTTAGCTTTGGTTTGTTTATAGGTCTCATCGACATCCACTTCCAATCCGTTGTAGCCTGGGATTGTTTTCCACACTCGGTCTATCATAGCGTCTATGGGTTCAATCCTCTTATCCATCGCCTTTTCCTTAATCTCACGGTATATGGGATCATTCTCAGGATTATCGTTTCCTCTTTGAAAAAATACTTGTGAAAGTGTATCATCACTTGATGCACCTATGAACTGCTTTACGCTTTCCAATTGCCCTAGGCCCAGAACGATCGTGAAACACGCAAGAAGAAGAGCAAATTTTCTCGTATTCATGAAATATTTCATCTCCCTATCACCTTTGTCCCATCATATGAGATGAAGTTTAGGAATATGAATATGAATATGATGCTTATACTTTCTTAATATTTAAAAAAAGAGCCAGAATATAAAGCATCTGTCTCTTTTTAGATTAGATCATATCAAGTTGATTAAAATATCCTCTTAAACGGTTAGAGTGGCCTTGCGAGACAAATTTATACGTCCCTGTTGATCAATTTCAGTTACTTTAACCGTAATTGAATCACCAATAGCAATGATATCTTCCACTTTAGCTACACGTTCAGTTGAAAGTTGTGAAATGTGGACTAAACCTTCCTTATTCGGAAGAATCTCAACAAATGCACCGAATTTCTCAATGCGTTTTACAGTACCCACATAAATTTCGCCTACTTCAACTTGGCGAACAATGCCTTCGATAATAGAACGTGCTTTTTGATTCATTTCTTCATTTGTTGAAGCAATGAATACTCGTCCATCTTGTTCAATATCGATCTTAACACCAGTTTCTTCAATAATCTTATTAATGATTTTACCACCTGCTCCTATAACATCACGAATCCGTTCTGGATTAATATTCAATGTCATAATTTTCGGTGCATATTGAGATAGACTAGTTCTCGGTTGAGCAATCGCTTCATTCATTTTGCCTAAGATGAACATACGTCCTTCTTTAGCTTGGTTTAAAGCGTCCTGCAGAATTTCACGGTCAATTCCATCGATCTTAATATCCATCTGAATAGCCGTAACACCCTGCGCTGTACCTGCAACTTTAAAGTCCATATCTCCTAAATGATCTTCCATACCTTGAATATCTGACAAAATGGATACATGATCTCCATCTTTAATCAATCCCATGGCTACTCCAGCTACTGGAGCTTTGATTGGAACACCGGCATCCATCATTGCAAGAATACCTGCACAAATACTTGCTTGTGAAGTTGAACCATTAGATTCAAGAACTTCAGAAACGAGACGAATTGCATATGGAAACTCAACCTCTGAAGGAAGAACTTTAGCCATAGCTCGTTCACCAAGTGCACCATGTCCAATTTCACGACGACCAGGCGGACGTAAAGGACGTGCTTCACCTACGCTGAATGGTGGGAAATTGTAGTGATGCATGAACCGTTTAGATTCTTGTGGGTCAATCCCATCGAGGATCTGGACATCTCCAAGCGCACCTAATGTACAAATGCTAAGTGCTTGCGTTTGTCCACGTGTAAACAATCCTGTACCGTGTGTACGTGGAAGAATATTAGTATCACATTCAATTGGACGAATTTCATCCAATTTCCGTCCATCTGGACGTACTTTTTCATGTGTGATTAGGCGTCTTACTTCTTCCTTCACAATGTCATGGAGGATTTCCTTAACGTCTTTCATGAGTTCCGGGGTTTCTATGTACTTTTGTTCAAAGTAAGTTACCGTTTCCTCATTGATCTTGTCAATCGCATCCTGACGTGCATGTTTCTCTGAAACTTTAACAGCTTCTTTTAATGATGCAGCTGCAAATTCCCGAACAGCAACATTCACGTTAGCATCGACCGCATGAAGTTTAACTGCCATCTTAGGTTTTCCAGCTTGTGCAACAAGTTCTTCAATCGTTGCTACAATCTTCTTGATTTCATCATGACCAAACATAATAGCTTCAAGCATATCCTCTTCTGGCACTTCATTACCTTCTGCTTCGACCATCATAATAGCATCTTTCGTACCAGCAACTACCAGATATAGATCACTAGTTTCTTGATCTGCCACGTTCGGATTGATGATAAACTTTCCACCTATACGACCAACAGCAACACCACCGATCGGTCCACTAAAAGGCACATCAGAGATACTTAACGCCGCAGAAGTTCCGATCATTGCAGCGATATCAGGCGCACAATCTTGATCTACACTCATGACCAGATTAGCTACTTGAACATCATTACGGAAACCTTCAGGGAATAATGGACGAATAGGACGGTCCGTTAAACGACTAGAAAGAATTGCTTTCTCGCTAGGTCTACCTTCACGTTTAATAAATCCACCTGGAATTTTACCTACTGCATATAGTCTTTCCTCATAATTCACCGTAAGTGGGAAGAAATCTAAATCCTTCGGTTCGTTTGAAGCAGTTACTGTACATAGAACTACTGTTTCTCCGTAGTGAACCATAACTGCTGCATTCGCCTGCTTGGCGAAACGTCCAGTCTCCAAGACAAGGGTTCTTCCACCTAATTGCATTTCAACACGTTTTTCCATGAAATCCCTCCTTTTTTAAATTCTTATTCTGTTATTATTGATAATCCTATATTATTACATAAAAAGCAACCCGGTTGCACCGCTGTCACTCCTAAAAGGACATACGGTGAACAACCAGGCTGTATTTTGTAACATTATTGGATTATTAGCGACGCAATCCGAGTTTTTCAATCAAAGTACTGTAACGTCTAACATCCTTATTCTTCAGATACTTCAACAACTTACGACGTTGTCCAACCATCTTCAACAATCCACGACGAGAATGATGATCCTTCTTGTGTGCCTGGAAATGGCTAATCAGGTTCGTAATGTTCTCCGTAAGGATAGCTATTTGCACCTCTGGTGATCCAGTATCGGACTCATGAGTTCTGTGCTCTTCGATCAATTGGTGTTTACGTTCTTGAGTTAATGCCATCCTATTCACCTCCTTCAATTATAATCGCCACTAGCCTCGTTACCGTTGGTGAGATCGAGCAACCAAGCTAAGGTTATACTACTTTGTCTCTAAGACGTTACCTAGTATAGCATACCTGTCTATAGAAAGTAAATGTCCTATTCATAACTCATACTTAAGACATTAACAACTCTTCGGCCTGCTTGGCATCTGCCTGAATCTGTTCAATCAATTCCTGTATTGATGGGAATCTACGCTCTTCGCGTAGGAAATGGACAAGCTCTACTGTTAAATGCTCACCGTACACATTCTCGTTGAAATGAAATAGATGAACTTCATAACTTGGAGCAATAACATTGTCATGAAAAGTAGGTTTAACCCCTACATTCATAACACCTGGAATCCATTTTTGATGAACATATGCACGAACAGCATATACCCCTTTTGCAGGGATCACATAACGATCATCTAGTTTTAGATTCGCAGTCGGAAACCCAATGGTGCGACCTCTTTTTTCCCCATCAATAACAATGCCTCTGATCTTATAATTCCTACCAAACAAATGATTAGCAGACTGTAAATCACCAGATTGAAGCGCTCTACGAATACTTGAACTGCTTACCTTCTCACCATCAAGTAGATAAGGTGGAGCAACTTCCACATTCATGTTGCCACTACCCAATTCACGTAGCATAACTACATCTCCAGCCCCCAAGTAGCCAAACCGGAAGTCGAAACCAACAACAACTGTATCAATATCAAGTGGAAGAAGTACATCTGTAAAGAAATCTTGTGGACTAACCCGTGAGAATTCTTCATCAAACTGAGCGACATACAACGTGTCAATTCCCATATCTGCAAGTAATTCCTGTTTATCTCGTAGAGGGGTTAAATACCCTTCATAATTCCCCTTACCCATCACTTCTTTGGGATGTGGATTAAAGGTTACCACCGCAGAAGGTAGTTCTTTTTCCTTGGCCAAAGCTATAGCATTAGAAATTACACTGATGTGTCCTAGATGAATTCCATCAAACTGCCCTATAGCAACGACTTGTTTAGATTCCCTCTCAAGTAGCATTTCAGATGATAAGGGATATGATAAAAAAACCGTCTTCACTACTTTCTCACCTGCAATTCCGTTAGATAACCTGATTCTAATTGCTGTTACTACATAGTGGATTTTTACAAGAAGACTTTTATAGGAGCGATAGCGCCTGTCTCTTGTTGCCGTTGAAATATACCTAGAAATCTATGTTCATGATCATAGAGACGAATTGGCTCATCTCCAGTCACCTCTGGGCTAACCGATTTATATGAGAGCCTTTGCCCTTGGATCGCTGCATTGGTCTTGTCCTCAGATACCGTATGTGCAGATAAGTGGGGTATTGCCTGATCTACAGGAATCAAATGTGAATGTAGTGTTCCTTCATCCATATAGCGTTGAATATCATCAAAACTTAAGCAATGTTCTGCATTAATTCCCGCTGATTTCGTTCGCTCAAGCTTAACCATGACTGAAGGTAGCCCTAAAGCCCGTCCAATATCAACACATAGTGTCCGGATATAGGTTCCTTTTGAACACAGTGCACGAAAGGTAAGCTCAGGATGAATTCCATCCCATGAGCTATTAGTCATTACAATTTCATAGATGGTTACTTCTCGACTCTTGCGCTCCACTGTCTTACCTTCTCTAGCCAGCTCATATAATCTTTTGCCATCTACTTTCACAGCAGAGTACATAGGGGGGACTTGAGAAATAGTACCTTGGAATGTAATTAATACCTTCTCTACCTCTTCCTTAGAAATAGAGACGGAATCCACTTGCTCAATAATCCGACCCGTCAAATCCTCTGTGTCTGTAGCCAACCCAAGTCTCATGGTAGCAATGTATTCCTTGGGTAGTTCTTGCATGTATTCAACCACGCGTGTAGCGCGTCCTAGACACAATGGGAGAACACCTGTGACTTGAGGATCAAGTGTTCCTGTATGTCCAATTCGTTTCATTTTCAAAATACGACGTACCTTCGCTACCACATCGTGAGAAGTAAAACCTGCTGGCTTATATACAGCTAATATACCTTCGAGTTCACTCATAATAATTGATTCACCTGCTTAAGAACTTGTGAAATTATCTGTTCTAAAGTCCCTTCCATTCGACATCCTGCTGCACGAGCATGACCGCCTCCACCAAAGGATTGAGCCAATGCCCCAACATCAACACTTCCAGATGAGCGGAGACTTACTTTCACAGCATTATTATCGATGACTTTGAAGAGAATCCCTACTTCTACGCCTCGTATATTACGAGGGTAGTTTACTATGCCTTCTAAATCTTCATTAACTGCTTCACATTCCACCATATGTTCAGGTGTAATATAAACCCAACTAATTCGACCATCAGCTGACATTTCAAGCGTACTCAAAGCCTTAATCAATACTTTCATCTGAGAGGGAGTCATTTCTTCTAATAAGTTCTCAGATAGCATCGGACCATTCACACCATAACTGAGTAATTCAGAAGCCATCCCCATGACTTTGGGAGTCGTATTGGAATATCGAAATCCTCCCGTGTCCGTAAGTATTCCTGTATATATAGCTGTGGCAGAGGCTTGCGTCCATTCCACAGAGAATTTATTAATCAAATCATATAATATTTCCGCTGTTGCCGCTGCATCACTCTTAATCAAATTTACATGTCCATAACCATCATTGGTTGGATGATGATCCACATTTAGGATTTGGGCATCCGTGGCAAAAAAATGCTTCGTTAACCCAACCCTTTGAAAATCAGCACAATCCACACAAATCACATGCTTAAACATGCGATCTGGTGGATTCATTTCCATGTTGATGATCTTATCACTTAGCATAAGGTATTTCATACGCTGCGGAATATGACCTTCATTTATAAGAGTGAATTTCTTCCCTAGACATGAGAGAAGCCAGCCCACAGCTACCGTGGAACTGACTGCATCTCCGTCTGGTTGAACATGCGACACTACAAGAAAATCATCATGTTTGAGCAAAAATTCTTTTGCAACTTCAAGTGATTGTTCATAGGTCTGCATTGCTGTCTCCTTTTAAACCATCATTAAAGCTTATTGGTTCTTCTCAATTTCACCTAGCAGCTTCTCAATGTGACTACCATATTCAATTGATTCGTCAATTTTAAAGAATAGCTCTGGTGTATGCCGAAAACGAATTCGTTTACCAAGCTCTGAACGAAGAAATCCATTTGCCTTATCTAGTGCAACAAGGGTCTTCTTCTTCTGCTCTTCATCACCAAGTACGCTAAGATACACTTTTGCTTGAGCAAGATCATTCGGAACTTCGACCCCAGTTACAGTTACGAAGCCAATCCGAGGATCCTTCAGTTCGCTTTGAATGAGCACACTCAATTCTTTCTTAATCTGCTCACTAACACGCCCTGTACGGATTTTTGCCATATTTAATCACCTCTCTACTTACGTTCCACCGTTTCCATGATGAACGCTTCAATAACGTCGCCTTCTTTGACGTCATTATAGCTTTCCAAAGTTATACCACATTCATAACCTTGAGCAACTTCTTTTGCGTCATCTTTAAATCTCTTCAGGGAATCAATCTTCCCTTCATGAATAACGATGCTATTACGAACTAGGCGAATTTCTGCATTTCTTGCAATTTTACCTGAAGTAACCATACAGCCACATACCGTTCCTACCTTGCTAATTGTGAATACGCTACGAACTTCAGCATGACCGATAATTTTCTCTTTGAATATCGGATCAAGCATCCCCTTCATCGCTTGTTCAATCTCTTCAATAACATTGTAGATAACACGATGTAAACGGATGTCAACCTTCTCTTGTTCTGCTGTAGCAGCCGCTTGATGATCTGGACGAACATTGTATCCAATAACAATCGCATTAGATGCTGCTGCAAGAATGATATCAGATTCCGTAATGGCACCCGCGCCACTATGAAGTATTTTAACGCGAACGCCTTCTACTTCAATTTTCTCAAGTGAGCCCTTCAATGCTTCGACTGTACCTTGAACGTCACCTTTGATGATTACATTAAGACCCTTGATCTCGCCATCTTTAATGTGTTGGAATAGATCGTCCAACGTTACGCGTACATTGCTACCCATTTCACTTTGACGTTGTGTAATTGAACGTTTCTCAGCAATAGAGCGAGCTTTACGTTCATCTTCAAACACCATAAATGGATCTCCAGCTTGCGGCACTTCAGTCAATCCTGTAATTTCGATAGGTGTTGACGGTCCAGCTTCCTTCACACGGCGTCCTTTATCATTGACCATGGCACGAATACGTCCAAAGCAGTTACCAGCAACGAAAGCATCTCCAACACGAAGAGTACCATGTTGTACTAATACTCGTGCTACTGGACCGCGCCCTTTATCAAGCTCAGCCTCAATGACAGCTGCACGTGCGCGTTTATCAGGATTAGCTTTATATTCATTCATTTCTGCTACAAGCAGAATCATTTCAAGTAATTCTTCAAGACCCATCTTTTGTTTCGCAGATACATTTACAAATATAGTATCTCCGCCCCATTCTTCCGGAACTAGACCGTATTCAGTTAACTCCTGTTTTACTTTATCAGGATCAGAACCCGGTTTATCAATTTTATTCACAGCAACGATAATCGGTAATTCTGCTGCTTTTGCATGGTTAATGGCTTCCACTGTTTGTGGCATTACTCCATCATCTGCTGCAACAACGATAATCGCAATATCAGTAATTTGAGATCCACGAGCACGCATAGCTGTAAAAGCTTCATGACCCGGTGTATCCAAGAATGTAATTTTCTTACCATTATTCTCAACTTGGTAAGCACCGATATGCTGTGTGATACCACCCGCTTCTCCACTTGATACATTCGAAGAACGTATAGCATCAAGCAAAGTTGTTTTACCATGGTCAACATGCCCCATAATAGTTACTACTGGAGGACGGGATTTCAAATCAGCCTCATCATCAACTTCTTCAACCGTTTCGAAACGATCATCTTCAACTGCAATCTTCACTTCAACTTCAACACCAAATTCTGCAGCTAATAGAAGAACAGTCTCAATATCCAACTCTTGGTTGATCGTTGCCATTACACCCATCGTGATTAGCTTCTTGATAACTTCTGATGCATCCTTATGAAGAAGTTTAGCAGACTCACCAACAGTCATTGCACCACGAACGATAATTTTCTTAGGTGTATTATCAATTTTCTCGCGGACTGGGTATTGAGCTTTTCCTCTACCATTATTTCTTCCACCACGGTTATTTCTGAAGTTACCACCTTTGTTGTCATCGAAACGCTTAGATCCATTATTGTTAGATCTATTCTTATTTGCTCCTCTATTGTCGCCTTGTGAGGAGGTAGTAGTACGATTCGCCGTTTGAGTCCCTTGTTGAGAAGTAGGTCTTTGTCCACCTTGCGAAGAAGCTGGTCTAGATGGTCCACCAGCACCTTGAGGTCTTTGTGACCCTGCGTTATTGTTACCTTGTGCTCTTGGAGCACTCGTAGTACTTTGAGTTCTTGGAGTGCTTGTGTTACTTTCAGGTCTTGACGTTACTGAAACATTAGTGTTATTCGAGTTATTATTCATACCTACCTGCTTTTCAAGTTGTTTTTTTGTTTCAACTGCTTCCGTTACAGTGTTTTTATCTGATTGAGTATCAGCCACCACGGTCCCTTTTACCGCAATCTCATCCTTCTTGACAGATGAGGTTGCTGCCACTGCATGTTGTTCTCCGCTATCTCTTTTAGCAGCTGCATTGGACTTAATGTTCTTAAAGAACTGTTCTACCTTAGAAACTGAATCAGTCTCCATTACACTCATATGGTTATTCACAGGAATATCTAAGCGCTTCAATATTGTAATAATTTCTTTACTACTCATATTAAGAGACTTAGCATACTCATAAACTCGTAACTTTTCTTGTGCTTTGTCTTGTTTAGTCAATATACTCCACCTCCGACATTGTCTCCATTGATTTGGAGATCATTTTCGCGAATCCTTGATCCGTAATTGCCAGCACAACACGATGTGGTTTCCCAATACTTGTGCCCAGACTTTCCCGGTCATATCCGATCACCAGAGGGATTTTGTATGTTCCGCATTTGTCACGAAACTTTTTTTGTGTATTTGGTGAGGCATCGCAAGCTATAATGACCAGCTTAGCTTCTGAAGAACGAATAGTTTTGAGCACGATTTCATCACCTGACACTACTTTTCCTGCACGCATCGCAAGACCCAGACGAGAAAGCGTATTATCCATCATTGGAATTCTCCTTCATAACAAGAAATTCTTCTTCAGCAGCGACGAAATCATCTGCCAATTGTTCGTATATTTCTGGCTTTACATGATGTTTCAACGCACGATCCAATGATTTATTCTTTTGCGCCAACTTAAAGCAAGAAGCCTTACCACACAAATATGCTCCACGACCTGACTTCTTACCTGACAGATCTATAAGTACATCATCATCTGGCGTCTTCACAATACGAATAAGTTGTTTCTTAGACATCATTTCTTGACATGCCACACATTTTCGTAAAGGTACTTTTCTTGACTTCATAACTGTCCCTCCGTCCTAATACGTAAAAATTAATCGACAGAGACTGAATCTTGAGGTAACTCGTCTACGTATGTTTTGGTTCTCCCGAATTCCTGTTCTGCTTGAGTCTCACTCTTGATATCAATTTTCCAGCCGGTCAATTTAGCAGCGAGTCGTGCGTTCTGTCCTTTAATACCAATGGCAAGAGACAATTGATAATCAGGTACGATAACTCGTGCCATCTTCTCAGCCTCAAACACTTCTACTTCTAAGACTTTTGAGGGACTAAGCGCATTTGCAACGTACTCTTCAACTTGATCGGAGTAACGAACAATATCGATTTTTTCCCCACGCAATTCATTTACAACCGTTTGAACTCGAATACCTTTAGGTCCTACACATGATCCTACTGGATCCACTTCATCATTGCGAGAATGCACAGCAATCTTAGAACGGAAGCCCGCTTCACGTGCAACTGAACGAATTTCAACTACTCCATCAAAGATTTCTGGGACTTCCAATTCAAAAAGACGTTTCAGCAGACCAGGATGCGTACGTGATAACATGATCTGAGGGCCCTTAGTAGTATTCTCCACCTTGGTAATATAGCCTTTAACCCGTTCTCCATGTTTAAACTTTTCATTGGGCATAAGTTCATTTAATGGAAGTAAAGCTTCTACCTTACCTAGGTCAATATAGACGTTCCGTGGATCTTGACGTTGAACAGTTCCAGTTACAATATCTTCCTCTTTGTCTACAAAAGCGTTATAAATGAGCCCACGTTCTGCTTCACGAATACGTTGAGTAACTACTTGTTTTGCCGTTTGTGCAGCAATACGACCAAAGTCACGAGGAGTAACTTCTATCTCTGCTATATCCTCTAATTGGAAGTGAGGATTTATATCTCGTGCCGCAGGAAGTGATATCTCTGTTCGAGGGTCTAATACTTCTTCTACAATTAATTTACGAGCGAAAACTTTAATAACGCCAGTATTGCGGTTCATATCTACTCTTACATTCTGGGCAGTATTAAAATTACGTTTATAGCTCGATATTAGTGCAGCCTCGATCGCTTCAAACAATACATCTTTACTAATCCCTTTTTCTCTTTCTAACTCATTCATTGCTTCAATAAATTCCATACTCATCGGGATTCAGTTCCCCCTTTCTCTACCTTACTTCTAAAAAATAATGGCCAACCTAGCACTTGCTACTTTTTCATATGGAATATGGTGTTGTTTCTTACCCATTTGGATCACTAGTACATCTTCCTCAAACGCAAGAAGGCGGCCTTCAAATTCCTTGAGACCGTCCAGTGCTTCGTATACAGTAACAAACACATCTTTGCCAACGGCCTTCGAAACATCTGTACTTTTCTTTAATGGTCGTTCCGCTCCAGGAGACGATACTTCCAGGAAGTAAGCATCAGTAATTGGATCATTACTATCCAACTGTTGACTTAGATATTCGCTAACTAAGCCACAGTCATCAATATCAATACCGCCTTCTTTGTCCACATAAATACGTAAGAACCAGTTCTTCCCTTCCTTAACGTATTCAACATCAACAAGTTCGAAGTTATGCTCTTCCATAAAAGGGTGGATCATTTCTTCTACGATACTTTTTATCTTAGGTGTGATCAAAGACTATAACCTCCAAGACTTTCATTATCCTATATACCAAAGAGTAAAGAGTGGGTTGCCCCACTCTTTACACAACGGTTATCTCTTCATAATTGCTACTCAAAATTATAACATAGTCTGGCAACACTGACAAGTATCTGCCCTTGACTACCCCTATCTAGACTGCCTCTTTTTACACTGAGATTATCTCATGCAATGCTTGTGCTTTTTAACACTCCATCTCAAGTATCTTATTGTTTCACTCTAAAACAAGGAAAGTTGATTGCTTTCAGGTAACCCCCGGAAGCAACCCATTTGCGTAAGTAGTTCAATAATTGTCTTACTCGCTTTTGATTTTTGTTGGAAATCTTCGATCGACAAGTATTCCCCACTCTCACGGGCTGCAGCGATATTACGGGCTGCATTATCACCTATTCCTGGCATCGCTGAGAATGGAGGAATTAGAGAGTTTTCATCAACTATAAACTTTGTAGCATCTGAACGATATAGATCAATACTTTGGAAAGTAAACCCACGTGCCGTCATTTCTAATGCCATTTCAAGAATAGCTAACATGCTCTTCTCTTTCGTCGTCGCTTGGAATCCTTTTTGTTCGATAACCTCGATTTGACGATATATTGCCTCATACCCCTGACAGCAAAGTTCGATGTCGAAATCCTCAGCACGTACGGTAAAGTATGTTGCGTAATATGCAATCGGATAATATAGCTTGAAGAAGGCCGTGCGCACAGCAGATATGACGTAAGCCGCAGCATGCGCCTTTGGAAACATGTATTGGATTTTGAGACATGAATCAATGTACCAAGTTGGCACCTTGCATTTCTTCATCTCTTCTATCCACTCTGGTGTTAACCCCTTACCTTTACGTACACTTTCCGTAATGGTAAAAGCCATTCCAGCATCCATTCCAGCTTTATATATCAAATACAGCATGATATCATCACGACAACCAATAACAGTTTTAATATTACATGTACCATTCTTAATTAACTCCTGTGCATTTCCAAGCCATACTCCCGTTCCGTGAGATAAACCTGAAATTTGAAGTAAATCGGCAAAAGATGTTGGCAATGATTCAATCAACATCTGACGCACGAACTTCGTCCCCATTTCAGGGATACCATAAGTGGCCACAGGAGTTCGAATTTGTTGAGGTGACACTCCTAGCGCATCTGTAGAATGGAACAAGCTCATTACCTTAGGATCATTCATTACAATACTTGTTGGGTCAACCCCTGTTAAATCCTGAAGCATTCTCATCATCGTTGGGTCATCATGACCTAGAATATCCAGTTTTAATAAGTTAGATTCAAAAGCATGATAATCAAAATGAGTTGTCATCCATTCTGCTTTGGTATCGTCTGCTGGGAACTGAACTGGCGTAACATCTTCCACATCCATGTAATCAGGGACAACTACTATTCCACCTGGATGCTGTCCAGTACCTCTTTTCACACCTGTAAACCCTGCTGCAAGACGACTCAACTCAGCACCACGCCATTTTTTCTGATGGTCTTCTTCGTATTTCTTGGTATAACCAAATGCTGTTTTCTCTGCAATTGTACCAATCGTCCCTGCACGGAATACACATTTATCCCCAAAAATTTCTTTAGTGAAATTATGAGCGATCGGTTGGTATTCACCAGAGAAGTTAAGGTCAATATCGGGGACTTTATCTCCCTTAAATCCAAGGAAGGTCTCAAACGGAATATCCTGGCCCTCGCCCTTTAGCTTTTCCCCACACTGCGGACAGACTTTATCAGGAAGATCGAATCCACTTGGAATGCTACCATCAAGGAACCATTCGTTATACTTACACTCAGCATTCTTGCAAAAATAATGAGCTGGTAGCGGATTAACCTCGGATATTCCCAGAAATGTTGCAACAACAGATGAACCTACGGAACCACGTGATCCAACCAGATATCCATCATTATTCGACTTTTTCACA